>CALDPJ010000413.1 GCA_937911795.1 uncultured Flavobacteriales bacterium
AATATTGGTATGTTGCTAAAGATAACTACGGCTGCCAATATTCTGATACCATTACGATTACTGAACCCGACAGTTTAACTTCTACCATTGAAACCACTCCGGTTGTATGTTATGGAGAAGCAAGCGGAGCAGCCGTAATTAATTACCAGGGAGGAACACCTCCATACAACACTTTCTGGGAAGATATGAATCCAAATGCACTAGCTGCCGGCGAATATAGCATCGTATACAATGATTGGAATTTTTGTTCTGACACAATCTTCTTCTCCATCAATCAACCCGATTCTATTCACCTGCAATTAGCGGTGGAAAACCAAAGCGAAGACGGACCTGGCGGAAGCGCGGAAATTCAAATCTACGGTGGAATACCCCCGTATGAAATTATCTGGAGCAATGGAATCCTGGACTCCATTTACATATCAGAACTCACGGCAGGCAGTTATTCTGTACTGGTGTATGACGCTAATAACTGCGAAAAACAGAGGAATTTTGAGGTTGATTATATCAGTAACCTGAACGAGCACTCACGGGAAAATGCCTACAAAATCTTTCCCAATCCCAGTACGGGCAACTTCCGGATTGATTGCAGTGAAATTACACCGGTCAAAACAGAACTCATCGATAAAAACGGAAAAATAGTCTGGTCCAGGGAGAAATATAACTGCAACTCTGAAATTTCAGTAGCGCATTTAAGTGACACAATATACCTGTTGAGAATAACTGACGAGCAACTCAGTTACCATTATCGCCTCGCCCTCATCCGGTGAGGATAAACAAAAAGAGCTACCTGAAATTCAGACAGCTCTTTTCTTATAAGAAATTTTCAGATTATCCCCCGAAATCGTCGAAAGATACATTCTCATCCGGCACTCCCCAGTCGTCTACCATTTTTAAAACGGCCTGGTTCATGAGCGGAGGTCCACAGAAGTAGAATTCAATATCCTCCGGGGATTCGTGTTTTGAGAGGTACTGATCGATCACCACCTGGTGAACAAATCCCACAAAACCATCGCCTTCTTCATCGTTAACATCCTTCTTCAGTTTCCAGTTGTCCTCTTCTGCCGGTTCTGACAGCGCAATGAAGAACTGGAAATTCGGAAACTCCTTCGCAATCTGCTGGAAATGTTCCAGGTAAAAGAGCTCTCTCTTGGATCGTCCACCATACCAATACGTCACCTTACGATCGGTTTTCAGCGTGTGGAACAGGTGGAAAAGATGAGAGCGCATCGGAGCCATCCCGGCACCACCACCGATGTACAACATTTCGGCTCCGGTGTCTTTAATGAAAAATTCTCCGTAAGGTCCTGAGATCGTCACTTTATCTCCGGGTTTGCAGCCAAACACAAACGAGGAACAAATACCGGGATTCACAGCCATCCAGTCGTTTTTAGCGCGATCCCACGGTGGAGTGGCTATCCGGATGTTGAGCATGATGATGTTTCCTTCGGCAGGGTGATTGGCCATAGAATAAGCACGGAATATCGGCTCATCGTTCACCATTTTCAGTTTCCACAGACCAAATTTATCCCACTCGGATTTGAAATCATCCGGTGCGCGGTTCAGGTCGGGATGAGAGGTAATGTCAATGTCTTTGAAATCTACTACGCAAGGGGGAACATCAATCTGGATGTATCCACCCGCTTCAAAATCCAGATGCTCTCCTTCGGGAAGCCTTACAACAAACTCCTTAATGAAAGAAGCCACGTTGTAGTTCGATACCACTTCGCATTCCCATTTCTTAATTCCGAAAATCTCTTCCGGAATATTGATCTTCATGTCCTGGCGAACTTTTACCTGACACCCCAGCCTCCAGTTTTCCTGAATTTCTTTCCGTGTAAAATAGGGCGCTTCGGTAGGGAGTATTTCACCACCTCCGCTCAACACCTGACATTTACACATGGCGCAGGTACCTCCACCTCCACAGGCCGAAGGCAAAAACAATTTGTTGTTCCCGAGCGTGGTCAGCAATGTATCGCCGGATTCTACGGTCAGTTCTTTTTCACCATTCACTGTAATGGTAACCGGACCGGAAGGTGACAGTTTGGACTTGGCAAAAAGCAAGACCCCCACCAAAATCATGATGAGTACTAAAAAAACAATTATGGTAATTAAAACGGTGGTTCCCATCCTACAATGCGATTTATCTTGATTACAATTCTATTCCCATAAAGCTCATGAACGCGATGCCCATCAGTCCGGTAATAATAAAGGTGATCCCCAACCCGCGCAGCGAACCAGGAACTTGTGAATAACGAATTTTCTCGCGTATAGCAGCGATGGAGACAATGGCCAGGAACCAACCCACTCCAGATCCCAAACCAAACATGGTGGCATCAAAAATATTCGGGTATTGTCGTTCCTGCATAAAGAGTGCTCCACCCAAAATTGAGCAGTTTACCGCAATCAGCGGGAGAAAAATACCGAGAGCCCCATACAATGCGGGAGCAAATCGTTCTACAATCATCTCTACCAACTGCACCATGGATGCGATAACCGCGATGAACATAATAAAGCTTAGAAAGCTCAGGTCGATGGTTGCCATCTCCGGGCTTATCCATTCCAGTGCTCCGGGCTTCAGAACAAAATTCTCGAGCAGGTAGTTGATCGGAACAGTTATTCCCAACACAAATATCACTGCCAATCCAAGACCTACCCCGGTTTTAACCGTTTTTGATACCGCCAGGTATGAGCACATCCCGAGGAAGTAGGCAAAAATCATGTTGTCTACAAAAATGGCCCGGACGAATATATTTATTGCTTCCATTTCAGGTTTATGCTTTTAATTTTCTTCAATCAGTTTTCTGTTTCTCGATCGTTGGATCCAGATAATTACGCCTACCGTTATCAATGCCATCGGAGGCAGAATCATCATGTTGTTGTTCACGTACCCAAATTCATAAAAGGCATCTGGTATAATCTGAAAACCGTAAATTTTTCCAGAACCAAAAATCTCTCTTGCCAGTGCAACTACAATTAAAATCCAGGCATATCCCAGGCCATTCCCGAATCCGTCCAGAATTGACGGCCATGGTTTATTGCCCATTGCAAACGCTTCCAATCGTCCCATTACAATACAGTTCGTAATGATGAGACCCACGAATACCGAAAGACGAGCAGCAACATCTGGCAGAAAAGCTTTCAATAATTCGCTTACAATAATCACCAAAGAAGCGACAACAACCAATTGTACAATAATCCTAATTCGCGCCGGAATAATGTTTCGCATCATCGAAATAAGCAGGTTACTTGCTATAACCACGAATATAACAGACAATGA
>CALDPJ010000414.1 GCA_937911795.1 uncultured Flavobacteriales bacterium
AGATTTCACCGAGGTAAGTGATTTCTACGGGTCCACCGCAGTTATCAAACGCTTCAACGGCATCAAGATCTACTTCAGGTACTTCATCAAAGCAATTCAAGGTCAGATCTTCTGGCACTGCAGTAAAATCTGGTCCAATAGTATCAGAAACTGTAATGGTTTGCTCCATGATAGTTGTGTTACCACATCCGTCATCAGCGATCCAGTAGCGGTCAATTACATAAACACATTCTGTTTCAAAACTGCTTTCGGTACATTCCTTATCTATGTTAATGTCTCCGTGGCCGTCCACCATCTGACCATTGAGAACACCGTCATAATGGAACCAACCAGCCATTCCAAAGTTTGCGTTTTTGCTATTGGCGGCAATTCCAACCTGAAAGCCATAAAGCATATTTACGGGATAGTGCGAAAGTTCTAAAAAGGAACCTTCGAAATCACCGGCACCTAAGAGATAAGAATTTTCATCGTCCATTTCATAAAAGTGCCAGTCGAGATAGTTGTCTCCTGCCAACAATAAATCGTCTTTGTAATTGCGTCCGAGGGCACTCCATTCCTCCCAGTTGCGTTTGTTTTCTAAACGGATAAAAACTTCCCATTGCTGAGCAGGATTATCGTTTGCTACCACCGTTCCGGTAATTAATGCAGATCCGTCGGGGTAGATTTCCATGCTTCCCGGCTCATTGAACATGTAGTAATCTGTAGCACCGGGAAGGTTAAACAGAGCAATTCCCCAGTCAACTCCAGGACCAATTGCATCTGTAATTACACAGGTGGTATCCCCACCTTCTACAGAACTTTGCATGGTTAATATTTCTACCTCTTCAGCACAATTGTCTGTTGCGGTAGGTGATTGAAGCGGCGGAACATCTTCTAAACATTGAACGAAGATGTCTTCGTAGGTCTCATTAAATACAGGCGCTGTGTTGTCCTGAACGACAACAACCTGTTCAACGGTGCTACTGTTTCCGCAGGCATCTGTAGCCGTTATTGTTCTGATAATGGTATAATAACCATCACAGAACCCGTCTTCGATGAGGTCAGTGACTTCTACAATGGGATCGCCGGGACAGGTACTGACCACCTCATAGGTGGGGTCTGCCACAGCATCACATTCTATTGTTACCTCGTCCTCCGCGAAAATCGTGAGGCTGGTTTGTGCAAAAGTCTGTCCTCCGAAGAGACAACAGACTAATACAAGCAAACTGGTGAAATACAAGTTTAGTTGTTTCATGATTGTTTGTTTTGTTTGGTTAAATTATTTTAACAAAGCCAGTTGGCTTCTTAATTAACTGCCGGAAGGGTGTATTTGATTAAGACCACTTGCACAATAAACAGGGCAATATTATCCCAGCTATGTACTCAGCTGCCTGTGGAGTGAAGGCAATCTGGTATATAGTGTTGGGGGAGGTCCGAATCAGATGAGATTCCGGAAACGAAAAGCAGATAAACCTACAAGGAGAGGTTTCGGTTTACCGGCTACGGATACTATGCAGTATTCGTAGTTTTCGCTGGTTGATAATCGGGGGGTGGATAAAGAGCAAGAAATGCGCTCAAGAGGTAGTTTAACTTTTCCATAGCTTTTTTTTAATTAATAATTAATTGTTGCGTTAAAACTGAATCGTTATTCAGCCATTTTCAGTATATCTAAAGTACAATAATCTATCGACAAATTACCCTTTATGGCGGACAAAAGTTTATTTCGGACGATTGAATACATCCTTAAAAAGCTACTGATGATGAACACTATCTCTTAAATTGTAATGGTGTGTAAAATAGCTACTTCCACTGCTTTATTGCCAATTTATCTTAAAAACCCATTCTGCATGAACCGAGTTAAATTGTAAAATCCAAAAAATTTACAAATAAGTAGATGACGAATCTGCCCATATAGATGATGTAATTAGCAAGAAGGGATTCTAATGATACCGGAAAAAGGTTCTGGAGGAAATTCAGGAGCAAGGCAAAAAAAAAGCCCCGATCGAAACCGGAGCTTTTCTTGATTCAAGCGATTTAAAAAACCGCTTAAA
Organism: uncultured Flavobacteriales bacterium; assembly: GCA_937911795.1. Lineage (GTDB taxonomy): Bacteria > Bacteroidota > Bacteroidia > Flavobacteriales_D > SKUL01 > SKUL01. The sequence continues at coordinate 2,031 of CALDPJ010000414.1, forward strand.
CTCAAACCAACTAATCCTTACTATGAAGATCCAAAGGTAAAGGATTGTGCGCTGGATGTAGTGTTAATTAAGGCTAAACGTATTGATCCGTGTGCGCCGGGAATCATTGATCCTGACCTTCAGAATTTAAGAATGACATTATTCCAGTTGATCTCTTACTTCTTGGGAATCTTTGGATACAATTTTATGAAATCTGCTGGTTTCTCCTTCGGAAGTTTCTTCCTGAAAGAGCATCGCCAGATTGTTGTTTTCGAAGGTTTCAAAAAAATCATCCCAGCTGGTCGTTTTCAGATTATTCTCTTCGGCGAATTTTATACGAACGACACCGTCTCCAGATTTGTTTCCTGTGTCGGCCACAATCGCCGGGCGACCACCTCTGGCTTCCGCCCATTTTTTAATTTCATTGCGGTCGGTGGTGATGCGGGATTTTGTTTTTGTGCTCATAGTTGTAAGTTTTAGACGTAATAGATTTTCCTTATTTCTCTTTGACTTTTGCTTCGGTAAACTGCGTCCAGTCCTGAGCTGTAGCCGCCAGAAATTCACTTCTGTTCCAATCGTTAAACACTGCAGGATGCTGCTCAGAAGGCTGACAGATATAGGTTTCTTTTCCAGGTTTAAAAATGATTTCCAAACCACAGGTACGCAACATTGCTTCAATGGCCGCGCGGTTTGGAGCCCACCAATTGGTGAGATCTCCGTTGAGCCGCTTTTCAATAAAAGCCATTTTTGGCCATCCGGGTTCGTTCATTTTGTCCCGGTCGTTGATGTTGTAATCCTCAGTAACTTCCTGAACTGCCTCGTCGTGCATCGACAGGGTCTGGAAAATCATCATCTTTTTCGTTTTTTCGGCTACAATGTCCAGTCCAAGCAATGGATACCGCAAATGATAAAACACGCCCATAAACCATACAATGTCAAACCCGATGTCCATTTTAGCGAGATCATAGATCTGGAGGTTTTTAAACGTAATAGACTTTTCGAGGTGAAATTGTCTGGCCACCCATTCCGCCTGTTTGAGATAATGCGGATCCAGATCAATGGCCAGAACTTCTGCGCCGCGTTGGGCCAGTTCTATGGAATAAAACCCGGCGTTGCAACCGATATCCAACACCTTCCAGCCGGTAAGATCCTCTGGGATATACTGTTCAATTTCTTTCCATTTGAATCGCGGGAAGTCTCCGAGGAAATGATCGGGAGCCGTTTGTTCTCCGCCGGGCAAATGTATATTGTGAAACCATGGTGCCATGGATTCTATTTCAGACTTGATGCGTTCTGAGGTCGATTTTGACCTTATGGAATGGATTCTCATAGTTCAACTTAAAAATTTGCCGGTACGGGAATGCCCGTTAAATAGGTTTCCAGTTCTTTTGCCCGATGTGCTGCAGTATGCTTACTCAATATTTTTTTCCGCGCCTTTTCTCCGATACTTCTCCGTTCTCCTTCATCCAGTTCCCTCAGAAAAGTTAGTGTCTCTTCGGGCGATCGGGATATTAATATCTCAGATCCGATTTCGAAAAACGTATCAAGGCCTTCCCAGTAATCACTGATGATCGGAGTGCCGCAAGCTGCTGCTTCAAATAACCGCACGCTCGGAGCATATCCCAACTCAATCATATCGGCGCGGGTTATATTCATTGTAAATCGCTGTTGATTATAAAAGGTTGCGTGTCCGGCGGGTGGTATGTGTGGAATCCGGGATAAATTTTTTGGCCATTGAATTTCCGAAGGATAAGAGGGGCCGGCGACTACAAATTTTCCGGGAGGCCATTGTTCAGCCGCTTCAACCATCAGATGCGAAAGCGGTGGTTGTCGATCCTTACTGTATGTGCCGAGATAGCCCAGATCCCATTTTAGTTCTGTTTCCTGCGGTAAATATAAAGTCGGATCTACCGAACAATAGAGTGGGAGGGCTTTGGGAGTATGGAATTCTGTTTCCAATATTTCCAGCACCGGCCCGCCAGTAAATGACAGGTAAAGATCATACTGAGGAATTAATTCCGGATGCAAATATTCAAAGTCGTTGCGCCGCATTTTGGCCAGGGTCACCGGCGTGTCGATGTCATAAAATGCAGTCATTCCACGGGCTTCTTTAATCACCCATTTTCCGATTTCCACACCGTGCGGAACATAGGATCCCACGATTACTGCATCGGCCTGCTGAATGTCCACAAGATGTTTGCGCTTAAGTTCGTCTACCGTTTGATACAATTCCGTTTTTCCATAAGGTGGAACAGGCAAATCTCTGTTTTCGGCATACCATGGCTTATCATGTTCCAGAAATAAAACCTGATGTCCTCTCTTAATCAGTTCGCTGACCAGCGCGCGGTAGGTTGTTGCGTGACCGTTTCCCCAGGATGATGTAATGCTCAACCCGATGATCACGATATTGAGTTGCGGGTTCATATGGTTGCTTCTGTTTTAAGGTTCATCAATTTCAGCAGTTCACTGAGTGCGGTTTTTGCCCTGTGCCGGTAGGTGTGTTCGCGTAGAACACGGGCAAAGGCAGCCTTTCCAATTGCATTGGCGCGTTCGGGAGTGAGCGACTGTAGAATTGCGGCGACTTCTTTTCCATCCCTGGCCACGAGTATTTCTTTGTCGGGTTCAAAAAACTGGTCTATTCCTTCCCAATAGTCAGTGATGATACAGGCTCCGGCGCCGGCAGCTTCAAAAACCCGAGTGGCAGGAGAGTATCCGTTGTCGGCCATACTGTCTCTGCTGATATTGAGCACAGCTTTTGGCGTGGAATTGAAAGCATTGTGATCATCGGTGTATACATGACCCAGATATGCTACATTACCGGACATACTTTTATCTCCCCAGCCACTGCCACCAATCAAAAATTTCGCATCCGGAAGATTTTCAGCCGGTTTAAAGAAAAATTCATCTACACGGGCTTCACGATCCGGAAGACGGTTCCCGAGGAAAGCGAGATCCCCATTAAAACGTTCTTCGGGCTGTGTCGGAAAATGAGTCTCCGGATCACAGGCATTATAGATGGGCACACATTTTTTAGCACCCAATCCTATGTATTGTTTTATCACAGGATTGCCACCGCCGTAGGTGAAAATGGCATTATATTCCGGCAGTAGCCGATGCATGTGGTGCTCCTTGTTTTTGCGGATAGCACCCAATGTGGCGGGAGCATCTACATCCCAAAACAAACAAATCTGACCGGGTGCACGATGCGCAATAACCTGAGTTTCGAGCAGGTCATCGAAAACTCCGACCCCGCTGGCTTTGATCACAATGTCGGCAGTGTTGGCCGCTTGTAATTGTTTATAAACTTCCGCTTCAGTGGCCGGATATACTACCACTTTTGCCCAGTCGGGATTGGACATATCACGGTGTTTTTGGCGGTCGAAAGCGTCGGGTTCGTAAAACGTTACGTGGTGACCCAGCTCATAAAAGGCTTTGATCAGGCCTCGATAATAGGTTGCTGCTCCATTCCAGTACGCTGAAACGAGACTCGACCCGAAGAAGGCAATGTTCATAGCATTTGTTTTCATTTAGAATTGGTATCTGTAATGATTGTAGTTTGAATCGGTCGTGGCGAAGCGGCCATTACAAATTTGTTTCAATTCATTGAGCCGGATTTTGCAGGTATGTTTCTTTCGGATCGTTTCCAATCCATTTTCAGCAAGTCTGTTAGCGTGGGATTCATCATTCAGTATGTGCTCAATTTCTTCTTTCATCTCTTCTCCGGAGCCTGCCATGCGGAAATCCTGACCCACGCGAAATAGGTTTTCCGTGTCATTCCATGGAGAGCTGACCATCGGAATGCCGCAAGCCAGCGCCTCGAATGGTCGGATGGTTGGAATACCGTGGAGTTTCTCGACGTAAGGTTTCCGGGGGATGTGCACCGTTACTTTATATTCTGAAAACACCTGCGGTACCAGGTAGTTTGGTAAATACCCACCGTATTCAATGCCGGCTTCGTTGAGTTTTTCAACGGCTTTCTGCGGATATCTCACGCCATAAACCGTAGCTTTTAACTTTAGTTCGCGCACCGGACGGAAAAGAAATTCCTCGAGTTCTTCGGTGCGTTCGTTGTCTCCCCAGTTGCCAATCCAAACCAGATCGCCTTTTAATTTTTTATCCCTGGGCTGAAAAATATTGGTGTCAGCAGCTTCGTGCCAGGTCCATACATTTTTTGTCCAGTTTTCATTCCGGTAAATGTCGCTGATGACGTTTCCGAAGGCGAGGACACCATCAAAATTCCGAAGATCGTATTTCTGCATATCCTCCTTCCGGCTGACAGAACGATGGTGTGTATCGTGAAACAGCAACTGGAAATGATCATTGTTCTTCCGAACGTTTCCGATCCGGGCAATGAGTTCAGGATCGTTCCACTCGTGAACAATTACCAGATCGGCATTGGTGAGTTCCCGTTCCAGATCAATGGATTTCGGTTCATAAAAACTGGTTCGAAGAGTGGGGTAGTAGGAGTGAAAATCAGTCAGATAATCTTTCCCATCCGTCTCCAGATTTTGAAGACTCCAGTTATCGACGGTTTCATACACCTCTACATCGTGGCCTTCAGCAATCATTTCTGAAACTATTCCCCGGAGAAAATGTGCATTTCCATGGTTCCAGTCAGAATACAACGAGTGATAAAAGAGTTTAATTTGCATATGCGGTCATGAGTTTGGTGGCATAATCGTGATTCACTAATTTTTGGTAGAGCTTCATGTAATTGGCGGCCATGTTCGTAGCAGAAAGCGTTTTTGCTCTTTTCATGGCTCGTGTGGCGAGTTGAGACCGGAGGCTTTTATCGGCAATAACCCGCTTCAATTGGTCTGCCAGTTCTAATGGATCTTCGGGATTGAAATAAATGGCGGCTTCCTGCCATATTTCGTTCAGAGATTCCAGATCGGACAGCACAAGTGCGCAGCCGCAAAGAGCTGCTTCGAGGGGTGTATAGCCAAAAGGTTCATAAGCTGCCGGCAGGCAATAAACCGCAGCTCGCCCCATATAGTGACTCAGTTTGTCTCGCTCAAGATTTCCGGTGAAGTAGAGGTGTTCAAATTCTGTTTTGTTACCTGTTTCGGGATGCCGGTTTTCACCTGCTACGGCAATTGGAACGGAACAAAATCTGGCCGCTTCATTCAGTGTTCTGAAATTTTTTGCTTCGTCCCAGATCCTTCCGACACTCAAAACAAAATTTTCTTTGTTGCTTTTCGCAAAACCTTCTGAGGATAAGCCGTTGTGAATTACAGAAGTCGGGGTGGCGTAATAATATTGAGCCTTCAGATCTTTTTCTACAGATTTGGTGATGGCCACCACATGGTCTGCGGCTTTGAGTCCATTTTCTACCCACTTGTGATAGGTGAACCAGTTTCTGTCTGGGGTTTTGTTTTTAACATAAGCGTGCCATGAAAAAACATCAGAATGTGCCGTCATCAGAACAGGTGCGTTCCATGGCAGGTCGCCATGCGCATAATTGTTTAGGTGAATAAGATGCGGCTGAACTTGTTGTTCCAGATCGAGCAGCCATTTTCCGGCTTCTTCGACGTCCTGCCACGGATCGTTCATCCATTCTACCTTGAAATCGCTTTCGATGATGTGAAGGTTTTCAATCTTATTAGCGGCGGCCCATTGATGTTCCGAAAGATTGCGGCCCATGGTGGCCAGAAATATTTCAATATTCCAATTGGCCAATGCGTTGGCGAGTTCCAGCGAATAGGTCCAGACTCCGCCAAGGGTATCGGCAGTCATCAGGATTCGGTTCATCGGCGGTGCGTTTCTAGGGATTTCCATAAAGCAGGTCGAGTGTTTCAGCAATGTTGATGTATTCTTTATTGGTCGGATCAAATGAATTTCCACGCGACAATTGTTCTGCCCATTCAACTCCGGCACGTCCGCCCCAGTCGTCGGAGCTGTTTTCAAGCGGGATGGTTTCGGTGCCTTTTAACAGATTGGCTTCGAAGTTGTAAAATGATCCGTTGATATTTTTGAACTGAACACCGCCTTTTGTTCCGTAGAAACTGGCTTCGATGACCGCTTCCTTTCCGGCATTTAAATTCCATGAGCAGGCGATGTGCGCGTTGAGGGCGTTGTTCATGATTAGATCAGCCACAGCAAAGTCCTCCACAACTCTGTCGCTTCCGGAAATCGCGCGGCCGTTTTTATAAAGCCGGCAGAAGTGTGAGGCAACACAGGCATCGGGCTGAAGCCAGTAGAGTAGGTCGATGAGGTGAATTCCAAGATCGGTAAGGCAGCCTCCTCCGGATTTTGTAACGTCGTAATACCATTCTTTGTCTGGGCCGTATGCATTGTGAAAGATCAGATCAGCAGAAAAAATTTCGCCGATTTCGTCGCTGTCTATCACCTGCTTTACCGCTTTCATTGCGTGGGTATAGCGATAACTGAAATCCACTTTTAGCAGGCAATTGTTCTTTTGAGCCAGGGCAACGAGTTCACGACTGGTAGAGGCATCGAGCGCTAAGGGTTTCTGAACAAAGACCGCTTTTCCGTGCTGCAGGGCAATGCGCACCTGTTCGGCATGTTTTGCACTGGGAGTCGCTATTACAACCCCATCCACATCCGAACTGATCAATTCATGATAGGTCGATATTACCTTACAGTTTTCAATATCTCCGGCTGCCTGAAAGGCGGTTGTTTCTGAAGCATCACAGATAGCTACAATGGAAGATTTGCCACACTTGCTGATCGCTTCAAGTCGATTTCGACCAATCCAGCCAACTCCCAAAAAGCCCAGTTTTGGTTTTACTGCCGGTGTGGTTTTTATTTCAGAAGTCAACATGGCTAAAATTTTAATATTCCTTTTATGAATCCTTCCGGCCTTTCTGTGAGTGCGCGGAAAGCTTCGTTGATTTCTTTTTTCTGAAATTCGTGGGTAAACAATTCCTGAGGACGAATGACTCCTTTCTCAATTGCATCGACTGCAGCATGGATTCCATTGATGTATTCTGCCGGATCTCGCTCGTGTGCGTTGATCACGTCAATTCCGCGCCAATTCCACAACTGCATATTTACATTCCGGAAGCCATCCTGGTGAAACCCGGCGATAATGAGTTTACTGCGAACCCCGGTAAGCTCTGCGGCAAGGTTCAGAGCA
>CALDPJ010000415.1 GCA_937911795.1 uncultured Flavobacteriales bacterium
AGTTTTGTGCGGAAATAGAATTTTCGTCTGTCAATGCAGCGAGTATAATTACGCTCACTTCATCAGTTGAAACAGCGCTTCCCGGGGCAACTTTCACCACTTCGGGCACAAACCCCGTAGTCGGGGAAATCTGCTGGACCGTACCGCCTGGATTCTCAACCACAATACCGGTAAACATTGCTGCGCAGGACGATGCCTGCCCGGTATTCGGAATTGCCTATTGGGCATTTCTGGTCACTCCCTCGGTCGGCGTTTATGGTGGTCCGGATTATGTGATTTGCGCCGGTGAATCCGTTCAAATCGAAGCAAGCGGTGATACAGATTATTTCTGGCAGGTTTTCAGTGGCGATCCGATTAATGAAGGCGTAAATATTAGCTGTACAGATTGTCCGAATCCGTTGGTTACGCCGGCAGAAAGCACAGTCTATCTGGTGACAGGTCTTAACAACTCCACCGAATGCATCGCAACGGATACCGTGGTCGTCGGTATCGCGCTGGATGATCTTTCGGTTGAAACTTCCAGTGAATCCTGCTTCCTCAATGATGCTACCATCATCCTCGATATTCCTTTCGGTTCCGGAAATTATTCTTTTCTGTGGGAAACTGGTGACACTACTCAGAACCTGTTCAATATTCCGGCTGGCACATACGGTTTGCAAATTGATGACCTGGATCTGGGATGTAGTTCCAATACAACAGTCGAAGTAGCCTTTCCTCCGTTTCCGTCAACATTTGCTGGCCCGGATAACGTCAGTTGCGGAACAACATACCTCATGCAGGCAGATAGCAATGCAGCTTCGGGATATTGGCTGGCACCCGACAATGCCGACGCCACTTTTTTCCCGGATATCTATACTCATGATGCCGAAGTAATTGTCGTAAATGATGGTACCTGGAAATTTTACTGGATTGAAGACAACGGGGATAATTGTACCGGGATAGATTCGGTGAGCATTACCTTTACCAATCCACCTCCAATTGAAGTAGAGGAAGACACCGGTAGTTGCGGGTTAATTTACCAACTAGAAGCGGTGCCACCTGTCCTTGGAACAGCCAATTGGTCGGCCGGCCCCGGAATCACCTTTGATCCGGATATTTACGATCCGAATGCCGTAGTAACCGTTCCCGGTTATGGTGAACATTATATTACCTGGAATCTCGATCTAGGAAATGAATGCGGAGGAGCAGACTCTGTGGCCATAACTTTCGAAGAACCCATTTTTGCCGACGGCGGGATCGCAATTGACAGCATCTGTGGAAGCGCTTACCACCTGAATGCTGTTCTAGCTGGTGACAGCAGCTACTGGAGTTGTAATGCTCCGGAAATCACTTTTTCAGATGGTACCGATCCGGATGCCACGGTCACAGCCGATGCTCCGGGTACTTATCTCATCATGTGGAACATTCAAACCCAATATTGTTCTGATACCGATACGTTGCAAATCACTTTTATTGAATCACCCGTCAGCGACGCAGGATCAGATACTGTTGTCTGTGGACCGGATTATACATTTGCCGCGGTTCCTTCTGTTGGCAACGGATCTTGGGAAGCAACTCCGGGAGTTGTGTTCACCGGTGGTGATACGGTTCCGGACGCTGTCGTTACTGTTCCAACCTACGGAGCCCATAATTTTATCTGGCGCGAAGACAATGGCTTTACCTGCATCGATTCGGATACGGTAGAGGTTTTATTTGTAGAACAACCCATCGCCAACGCCGGGCTCAACGACACCATTTGCGGATTGGCATACGGTTTAGAGGCAATTCCGTCTGTGGGAACAGGTGAATGGTCGGCCGGCTCTGGAGTTACAATTGCTGATCCGGGTGATCCTGGTTCATCCATTACCGTTGATTCCGAAGGGAGTTATACGATCACCTGGACAGAAGACAACGGAAATGGTTGCGTAAGTCAGGACGATTGCGTGATTACCTTTTATGAAATTCCGGTGCCCGATGCCGGAGCAGATGCCGAAATCTGCGGACTGGAATACGAACTTCAGGGATTCACCAACAGTGGCGAAGTGCTTTGGAGTGGATCGATAGGCGCTGTTTTTAGTCCGGCTCCGGATGTACCGTCTCCGCTCGTTACGGCTCCCGGCTACGGCACGCATACATATACCATCACGGCAAACAACAACGGCTGTATTGAATTGGATGAAGTGACCATCACCTTTATCGAGATGCCGGTTGCAAACGCCGGAGCGGATGATGCAGTGTGTGATCTGGATTATGAGCTACAGGCAGTTTCTTCCCTCGGAAACGGAACCTGGAGCGTTTCATCGGGCTATACCTTTTTCCCGGATGAAAATGATCCCAATGCAATTGTTTCTGCCACCGATTATGGTACCGGAAATTTTCTGTGGATTGAAAACAACGCCGGATGCATCGACACAGCAGAAGTAGTGATTCAGTTTGTTGAACAGCCGGTTGCCAACGCCGGAACGGATAACGAAATCTGTGGTTTGGTGGCCGACTTCAACGCGGTTCCTTCAGCAGGAACAGGCACCTGGAGCACGACTTCCACAGTTGATTTTACGCCTGCTTCCGATGATCCGGAGGCGACCGTTACAGTTACATCACCTGCTGTCGTGGAATTCTGGTGGAAAGAAGACAATGGTTTTGGCTGTGTGGACAGCGCCATGGTAACGATAAATTTCCTCGAAATTCCGGTGGCCAATGCAGGAGCCAACGACAGTATTTGTGGTTTGAATGCCCAGTTACAGGCGGTGCCAAGCGTCGGAGTTGGAAGCTGGACGGCCTCTCCTGCACTGGATATTCTATTTCCCGATCAGCCCGAAACCGCGGTCAATGCTCCGGATTACGGTGCATATACCCTCACCTGGACCGAAGAAAACGGAACCGGTTGTTCGGATTCACACAGCATTGAGCTCGTGTTTTCAGAAACGCCGGTCGCCGATGCAGGAACGGATATTCAGATTTGCGGTCTGGAAGTTATGCTCAGTGCCATCCCGTCAGTTGGTTCGGGCGAATGGTCGGGAACAGACGTGAATTTTACCGATCCGACCGATCAGAATTCATTAGCTACGGTTGCGAATTCCGGAGTATACACCCTCACCTGGACAGAAACCAATGGCAATTGTAGTCACTCAGATGATGTGGATGTGGAATTTATTCAGGCTCCGGTGATCAATCCCGGTGCGGACACAGTAGTTTGTGGATTGGAATATCAAATGGATGCGATTTCCACAACAGGCTCCGGCACCTGGAATATTCCCGCCGGAATTATGATCTCTGATGACACCAATCCGAATGCTGAAATTACCGCAGACAGCGAAGGAAATTACACCCTGTACTGGATTGAAAGCATGGGGCCGTGTGCAGACAGCGCAGCCGTAACACTTGAGTTTGTTACCGATCCCGTAGCAGATGCCGGTGATGACGCGGTAATTTGTGGACTTACGCACAACCTGAATGCTTTCAGCAATCTCGGCAACGGAGAATGGTCTGCCGGTACCGGTATCCAATTCTCTGATGTAAATTCTGCGAACGCAACAGTCTCAGCAGACGATTATGGCGTATACACCTTAACCTGGACGGTTTCTGGTGGAGCGGATTGCAACGACTTTGATACAGTGGAAATTACGTTTGTAGAAGCACCGGTTGCAGAAGCCGGAGATGACGATGCGGTTTGTGGGTTAACCTACGACCTGCAGGCCATTCCATCTGATGGAGACGGCATCTGGAGCGGTCCGTTCGAAGCGACATTTACAGATCCCACCAGCCCGACCACGGCAGTCGTTGTCGATGTATATGGCGACTATATTTTTACGTGGACAGAAACCACAAGCTTTGGTTGTACTACTTCCGATCAAGTGCAGATCGCGTTTTATGAACAACCAGTCGCCAATCCCGGAGATGACGCAGTAGTGTGCGGACTGGACTATGAGCTAGCTGCGATTCCATCCGCCGGAACCGGGATGTGGAGTACCCTTGACGCCGGAGTAACTTTTACTCCCAACGCTTCTGTTCCCAATGCAACCATTGAAGTTACGGCAGAAGGTGTGTACAATCTCACCTGGACAGAGACCAATGGAATTTGCGAATCTTCAGCGTCTGTTACGGTAGAACTACTGGATCAGCCTGCGGCAAGTGCCGGTGACGATGATGACGTTTGCGGTTTCAGCTACGAACTGAGTGCTACAGGTGCAGGCGGACAATGGTCGGGCCCGGCCGGAGTGATTTTTTCTCCCTCTGCCGATGATCCGAACGCTGTTGTTACGGTTCCTTCTGCCGGAGCATACACGCTAACCTGGTCCGTTGAAAACGGAGGCATGTGCAGCGATTCCGACGCGATAACCCTCAGCTTTTTCGATACGCCTACTGTTGCTGATGTGACCACCACCTGCATCGATGGAAATCTGAATTACATCGTCAGCTTTACGATCAACGGCGGAGATGCCGCAAGCTGGTCAGTAACCGGCGACGGAATGTTAACCGGAAATGTCTTCACCAGCGATCCCTTGGTAAATGGCGCAACCTACAGTTTTGAAGTGCAGGACGGAAATGCCTGTGATGTTGTTATTGTCTCCGGAAGCAACGTTTGTCCGAACCTCACCTATGCCGGCACGATGAATCAAACTCCACTTTCCATCTGTGGCGATAGTGAAATTACAGCCGTCCATAATGGAAACCACACCGTCGATGGTAACGATCTCCTTCAATTCATCCTGCACTCCAACCCTAGTTTGCCGCTGGGAACCGTATTCGGCGAAAATACTTCTCCCGTTTTTACCTTCCAACCTGGAATGGTGTACGGTCAGACCTACTATATTTCCTCTGTTGTCGGTAATGAAAACGGTTCGGGCGGAGTGGATTTCGACGATCCGCTACTATCTGTTTCTGCCGGAACACCGGTCGTTTTTCACGAAACCCCCACCGCTTCTGTTTCCGGAGGAGGTTCTGCCTGCGAAGGCGACACGCTCTGGGCTTCGGTGGATTTCATCGGTGCACCACCCTTCACATTGACTTGGACGATGAACGGACAGATTCAGCCGCCGTTGGTCACGAGCAATTCAAATGTGGAAATTCCGATAACGGAGTCCGGACAGTTTGCGCCCGTTGAACTCGAAAATGATGTATGTGCGGGCGCGTTTTCCGGTGTGGTAAATGTGCAGTTCGCTCCGGTTCCGCTGGCGAGTATTTATGGTGGCGGTACGATCTGCGAAGGATCGAGCGAGGATTTGTTTGTGGAGCTTACCGGTCAGGCGCCATTTGAATTTACGTATGCCATCGATGGAACTCCCCAGCCGGAAATAGTGACCAGTCTCGATAGCTACAGTATCACGGCCGTAGAAGACGGGATATACACATTGGTATCGGTCGAAGATCAGGTTTGTGCCGGTGAAACGGATGGATCAGCAGAAATGAACGTCATCCCCCTTCCTGAAGCCATTACCGGACCAGACATTGAAGTGTGCTATGTAGATGGTGCGATTCAGCTCGGAGGAGATCCGCTGCCCGGACACCAATACAGCTGGAACAACAGCAGTTTTTTAACCGATCCCACAGCATCCAATCCGCTGGTGGTGTACAACAACAATCTGACTGCTCCGGTAGAACTCAACTTTACCCTGAATGTTGCAAACAATGGCTGCACCAGTAGTGAATCAGTAGTAGTCACACTTTTCCCTACACCCGAAATTGAAACCGTGGGTTCGGTATCGATGTGCGAAGGTGGTGCAGCACAACTGCAGGTTACCGGTGCTTCAGAAATCGAATGGTTGCCCAACGAATATATTTCGGACAATACCGTTTCGATGCCGTTTGTATTTCCGCCCGACGATATGGAATACTCGGTTTCGGTATCCAACACCTTCGGATGTTCGGCTGAGGGAACCGTGATGGTGCAAGTGAGTCCGATGCCCGAAGTTCATTTTACATCCAATGTGGATACCGCCTGTACACCGGCGGTTGTATCTTTCCAAAACCAAACCGATCCGGAGTTTTTGGGCTCGTGTTTCTGGGAATTCGGAAATGGTGCTTACAGCAGCTCCTGCAATCCGAATGTCAACGCCTATTACCTGCAGCAGGGTGTGTTTGATGTCAGTTTAACCATCACTACTTCGGAGGGATGTGGCTTCACGGCAACCGAATTTGGATTGATCAATACAGTTGGCCCCACTGCAAATTTCGATTACCAACCCGATCCGGCAGACATCAGCAATTCCTTCATTGAGTTTAACAATCTGAGTCTCGACGCACAATCCTACATATGGGATTTTGGAGATTACGGCAGTTCAATAAATGTTAATCCAGCCGTTGAATTCCCGCATCAAACACCGGGAGAATACGAAGCATGCCTGATCGCCATTGACAATGATGGTTGCTGGGACGAACATTGCGAAGTATTTGAAATTGCCGCCGACGTGCTGGTGTACGTTCCCAATGCATTTTCGCCGAACGGCGATGGAATCAACGATCTCTTTTTCCCGGTGATGCAGGGCGTGGACATTGTTGAGTTTGACTTCCGGATTTTTAACCGGCGCGGCGATCTTATCTGGAGCACCACCGAAATGGGGGAAAAATGGGATGGTACGGACGGTACCGAGGATTATCTCGACGACAACCAGGTTTATGTCTGGACGCTCCGCATCAAGGACGAACATTCCACTCTGCGGGTAGATCGTAGCGGAAGCGTGATGGTGATTCGCTGATGCGATTGCTTTTTCCTTAATTTAGGCTCCCAAAATTACATTTGTATGATCGAAAAAATTAACTCGCTCGACGAATATCACCGGCTGTATGAAGAAAGTGTAAAAGATCCCGAAGGATTCTGGAGTGATCTTGCAAACACTTTTCACTGGAGAAAGAAATGGGACAAAACGGTAGAATGGAACTTCATCGAACCAAAGGTTGAATGGTTCAAAGGCGGAAAACTCAACATCACCGAAAATTGTCTCGACCGCCATCTCGAAGAGCGGGGCGATCAGGTGGCCATTCGCTGGGAGCCCAATAAACCCGAAGAGGAACATGTGGATCTCACTTACCGCGAATTGCACCAACAGGTTTGCCGGTTTGGAAACGTGTTGAAAGCACAGGGCGTCAAAAAGGGCGATCGGGTTTGTCTGTATATGCCGATGGTTCCGGAGCTGACGATCGCGATTCTGGCCTGTGCGAGAATTGGAGCCATACATTCGGTGGTCTTTGCGGGTTTTTCAGCGAAATCACTTCAGGAGCGGATTCAGGATGCGGGTTGCAAACTGGTCATCACGGCCGATGGTGGTTATCGCGGAGCCAAAACGCTCGACCTTAAAAGCATTGTGGATGATGCCGTCGAAAGTTGTGACTGTGTTGAAAAAGTAATTGTGTTCGAACGCATCAAGTCATCACCGGAAATGGTGGAAGGACGCGATCTGTGGTGGCACGATTTGATCAAAGATGCCTCCGACATTTGCGAAGCCGAGGAGATGGATTCAGAAGATGTGTTGTTCATTCTTTACACATCCGGCTCTACAGGCAAACCGAAGGGGGTTGTTCACACAACTGCAGGCTACATGGTGTTCTGCGAATATACTTTCCGGAATGTGTTTCAGTACCAGGAAGGTCAGGTGTATTGGTGTACTGCGGATATCGGTTGGATCACCGGACATTCCTACATCATTTACGGGCCTTTGCTGGCGGGTGCCACCAGCCTGATGTTCGAAGGCGTGCCCACCTGGCCCGATGCCGGAAGATTCTGGGAAATCGTGGATGAGCACGAGGTGAATATATTCTACACCGCGCCAACAGCCATCCGCGCTTTGATGGCACACGGAAATGAGTTTGTAGAAAAATACGATTTCAGCTCTCTGAAAGTATTGGGAACGGTCGGCGAACCCATCAACATCGAAGCCTGGGAATGGTACCACGAAAAGGTGGGTCGCGAAAAATGTCCGATCGTCGATACCTGGTGGCAGACAGAAACCGGGGGCATCATGATTTCTCCTCTGGCCGGTTTAACTCCCACCAAACCGAGTTTTGCCACGTTGCCACTACCGGGAATTCAGCCCGAAATTGTCGACGCAGAAGGCGAAACCAAAGAGGGCAACGGCGTGGAAGGAAATCTGTGTATCAAATACCCGTGGCCGGGAATGTTGCGCACCATCTGGGGCGATCACGAACGTTGCGGAACCACCTATTTCGCCGCCTATAAAAACCGATATTTTACCGGTGACGGGGCACGACGCGATGCCGAAGGTTATTACCGGATCACCGGTAGGGTTGACGACGTGATCAATGTCTCCGGGCACCGACTCGGAACCGCAGAAATCGAAGATGCGATTGACGAACACGAACAGGTCATCGAGAGTGCAGTCGTCGGTTTTCCGCACGACATTAAAGGTCAGGCGATTTACGCCTATGTGATTGTTTCCAAAGACAGCAAGAGCCCGGACGAAATGCGCATCGAAATCCTCGATATGGTTACCAAGCAAATTGGTGCGATTGCCAAGCCAGACAAGATTCAGATTGTAAAAGGACTGCCGAAAACCCGTTCGGGAAAAATCATGCGGCGGA
>CALDPJ010000416.1 GCA_937911795.1 uncultured Flavobacteriales bacterium
GGGCCTTCGCCACCCTGTGCAGGTCGTCCAGGTGCTCGGTCAGCACCTTGCGCGCCTTGGCCTCGGCCTCCTCGATGATGCGGCGGATCTCCTCGTCGATCAGCTTGGCGGTGGCGCCCGAAATGTATGCCGGAAACCCTGAATCATCACTGTTGGTCAAGGCCAATGCTCCCACGCCTTCTCCGAGATTGATTCCGTCGCGATGCGCATCATAGGGTTTGCACGGCTGCTGACTCACCGCTTTAAATGATTGAAATCCGCTGAGGGTAAATCGCGTGAGAAGATCTCCGCCACAGACTATCACATTTTTCGCCGCGCCCGATTCCAGCATTCTCGCTCCGTTGATCACGGCCAGCAATCCCGAAGTGCAGGCATTCGATACTATTAAAACCGAACGTGCAGCATGAAAGAAACGCTGCAGATTCTCTCCCAGGCGAAAAAGAAGACTCTGATCGGGTTGCTCCGTTTCACCGGCGAGCAAATCAATATTTCCTTTTGTGGTAGCAAGAATTAATTGGGATTCTGAATTTTTCAGATCTATACCGGATTTCTTCGATACGCTGTCGATGGATTGCGCCATCAGCATTTCGAGTTTTGTGAGTCCGGAATTTTGGAACCGGTCCGTAATCTGATTCCATTGCTCAACAGAAAGCAACGCACCGTAAAACGGGTCGGGCCAGAGCAGACGGTCGTCAATTTTCCGAATCGCCGATTCACCGGAAAAAACAGCGTTTACATTGACCTGGGTGCCAATCCCGGCCGGAGTGATCATTTCATCGGCGACAATTCGAATCATAATTTACTTTATCCACTGCTCTTTCCATTCGCGGAAAAAATCCGGCAGAAGCAGTTGTAATTCTCCGGCCCGGTTGGTAAAAACCTGCACCGTTTTACCCGTGGCAATGAGCGTTCCATCTTCCGTTCGGATGATGGTATAATGAAAAATAATTTTTGCTGCCGGTGTGTTTTCGAACCGGGTTTCTACGCGGATGCGTTCTCCGTAGCGCAGTGATTTCTTATAATCGATGGAAGAATGAACCACCGGAACGAGCAACTCCTGCGCTTCAATATCAAAATAGCCGATGCCGTATTTCCGGCCGAAAGCCTCACGACCTTCTTCAAAATATTTAAAGTAATTGCCATGCCACACAACGCGCATGGAATCTACTTCTGAGAAGCGAACGGCGATTTCTATGGTCTCTGACAGTACCTGAGACAAATCAGGTTGTTTTTTCGTAAATCCGCATATCACACTCGGCCATTAGCTGCCCCTGGCAATATACCTGTCCGGTGACCATGCTGAAATTCAGCACCCGGTTTTTTACTTCAATACGTGTTTTGATGCGTTGGCCAACCTGGGGCAATTGAAACACTTTCAGTTTTTTAACCGCACCGATGAAGCCGATGTTAACGGGCCGGTTTTCTTTCATGGCCATATAACCACCGCGTGCGGCAGCGGTCTGGGCAATGTTTTCGGTGAGTCCGGATGCAGAAAAATAGCCGTTGTAACAAAAGACATTGTCCTCGGTAATCTCCAGCCCCGACTCGGTAGAATGCTCGTCGTTGTTCACCAGGCGATCGATCATTACCATCGGACTGGCCTGAGGAATCATCTTTAATACCGCATCCTTATCTGCCAGAATCGTTTCCATCATCCTTTTCGTTTTTGGTGCCCCAAAAGTCGTAATAATTGTACCACTGATGGGGATAATCTTTTACTTTTTCAGCGAGCAAACTTACGAATCGCTGCAATAGCATTTCAGGTTTTTGTCCTTTTTCTCCGGAATCATACGCATAGAAGTGATATCGAAGATCGGTCTCTTTCATGCAGAACACAAAAAGAGTCGGCACTTTAAACTTCGACGACAATAAATAGGGACCCAGGGGAAAAAGGGCGGGCTCTCCGAAAAAATCATTGGCAAGTGTTCTCTGTCCGGGCGCAAAGCGATCTCCGTGCAGGGCCACAATTTCATTCCTCAGAAATGCCTGGCGGATCGCGATGAGGTGGCTCCAGTCATCGCCGATGGTAATGATGTTCAGTTTACGATTGCTCTGCATGCTTTGCAGATACTTTTTCAGCTTTTCCCGTTCCCGGTCCATCATCACCAGATTCACGGTTGTGCCGTATTTGTTCAACATCTGACCGGCCGCTTCCCAGTTGCCGATGTGGGCGCTGATCAACAACACCCCCTCACCTTTCTTCAGCGTTTCTGCAATTTGGTTTTCACCTTCGTGAATCACTTCAAAAGGCACGGCTATATCTTTAGACATCACTACGGTTTTATCGATCAGGCTCTGTCCGAACTGAACCAGATTACCATACACCGACCACCACGACCGGAACACACCGTATCCGTGCGTCTTACGGAAATAATTTTGCTGAATGGCCACCACCCTCCATGCAAAAAGAAAATAGTAAAATGCCACCACCCGAAGCAGCGCATATGCACCGCGGATTCCAAAAGTGCGCAGCGTAAAAAAAAAGATTCGGTAGCCCAATAAGTTCCCCCGGGATCTGCCTTTCCAGGTTGCCATCAATCAATAATTATTGTACCGGTGGTGCGGAGAATAGAGTAAGTCGTAGTCATAAAATCTGCTGCCACAAAAATACGTTAACTTTTAACTTTCAGTTGCGGGCCGGATGAACCCGTTCTTCCAATTGATCAGAGTAGTTTTCCGATTGTGTCGGCTCTATTTTACTACTTTTAGCCGGTCAAACAATGTCGATGAAAGAAAGTACAACAGAGGTGTTGATAATTGGTGCCGGCCCCGCAGGCACGGTGTCCGCCGCTATTCTGAACAAGCATCAGAAGGCTGTAAGAATTGTGGAAAAGCAAACCTTCCCGCGGTTTGTAATTGGTGAGAGCCTGCTTCCGGTGACGATGGAGCACCTCGAAAAAGCAGGTTTGCTGGAGGCAGTGAAACAAGCCGGTTTTCAGGAAAAACACGGCGTAAAGTTTATTCGCGACGGGAAAGCCTGCCAGTTCAATTTCGATGAACAGTTTACCGATGGCTGGACCTGGACCTGGCAATTGCCCCGTGCCGATTTCGATAAACTCCTTGCCGACGAAGTAGAGAAGAAAGGTGTGCGCGTAGATTATGATACCGAAGTCACCGCTGTGGAGATTACATCTGAAGGATCGGTAGTTACCGTACAGAACGGAAATGAAACCGAAAGGATTTCGGCCAAACATATCATCGACTGCAGTGGTTACGGACGGGTATTGCCGAGACTACTGAATCTCGACAAGCCATCTTCACTACCACCAAAAATTTCTTTTTTCACACACCTCACCGACCGCAAGCGACCATCCGGTACGGAAGGAACACTGATTACTTTTATTGTAACAAGACAGGATGCGTGGTTCTGGATCATTCCCTTTTCGAATGGAGTTACCTCAGTAGGGTTTGTCGGTAATCCGGATTATTTTGAAGGTATCACGGAAAATTCCGGTGAGGAATTCCGGGCTTTGCTCGAAACGGTGCCGGGACTGAATGGCCGGTTCGATGAGGAAGAAATTCTTTTTGATCCGAAAATGATCCAGGGCTACAGCAAGTCCATCGAAAAATTATACGGGCCGGGGTATGTACTCTGCGGCAACAGCGCAGAATTTCTCGATCCGGTATTTTCATCGGGAGTGGCTTTCGCGACAGGCTCCGGAACCCGCGCCGCAGAAATGATTGTGCAGGAGTTGAACGGCGAAACCGTTGACTGGGAAACCCACTACGAAAAATACATGCGCGACGGGGTCAGCATATTTAAATCATTTGTAGAAGGCTGGTACAACGGAAATCTGCAAAAAGTGTTTTTCACCGACGAGATCAACCCCATCATTAAAAATCAGATTTGCTCGTTGCTGGCAGGCTATGTCTGGGACACCAACAACCCGGTAGTGAAGCGCCACGATAAAATTCTGGGGCTGCTGGCAAAGGTGATCGACATCAACGCCAAGGAAAAAACGGCCACGTGAACAACGCCGGCAGCAGAAAAAAGATTTAAGAAATTCCCGGGGGAACGGTCGCTGTTAATTGCTGATCGAATGACGTTGGCTGATGAATTCGTAAAAATCACCGAACGTGGTAATTTGTTTGAAATCTTCGGCCGTCATTTTTAATCCGAAATGCTCATCCACAATCACAACGAGATCGACATAATCCAGACTATCCAGATCAAGCGTATCGTGAAAATTAGCCGCACTGCTAATTTTACCCTCGTCTACCTCAAACTCTTCGATCAGAAAAGCGTTTGATTTCTCTATGATTTCGTTCATTTCCATTACGCTCTGAATTTTCGTAGGATCAAAGAAGAATTCGTTCCTCCAAACCCAAAAGAATTTGACAAAAATACATCTATCTTTTGACTTCTAACTTCCGGAATAATATTCAACTTTGAAGAGTATTCATCAGGATTCTCGAAGTTTATATTCGGTGCAATAAAATCATTTTCCATCATCAGCATCGAATAAATCACTTCGCTGGCACCGGCCATCCAGCATTCGTGTCCGGTCATTGATTTGGTGGAGCTGATCGGCGTTTTGGCTTCACCAAAAACCTGTGCCAACGCCCGCGCTTCACTCGCATCACCAACCGGAGTAGAAGTTGCATGCGCATTTACATAATCCACTTCGGAGGCTTTTAAGCCGGCATCCCGCAACGCCATTTCCAGGCTTCGGCGAGGACCATCATCATTGGGCTGAGAAATATGTTCTCCGTTGGATGAAAAACCGTAGCCCACTACTTCCGCGAGAATCGGAGCCCCACGGCGTTGTGCAGATTCCAGACTTTCGAGAATGAGCGTTGCTGCTCCTCCCGAGGGAACGAGACCATCGCGATCGCGATCAAAAGGACGCGAAGCTTTTTGTGGCTGATCTTCGCGCACCGAAAAAGCACCGATTCCATCGAAACTGCTCATCGAATAATGGTGAATTTCCTGTGCTCCACCGGTGACAACCATGTCCTGCAGTCCGTTCTGAATCAGGAAATATCCCATTCCAATAGAATGTGAACCGCTCGCGCAGGCTGCACTGATGGTCATGTTGATGCCCCGCAGTTTGAATATCGTACTCAGGTTCATCGTCACCGTCGAGTTCATCGACTGGAAAATAGATCCGGATCCCACCAATGACGTGTCTTTGCGCGCGCGAACAATATCATTGGACTCGATTACCGCGCGGGCCGAGCTGTCGTTACCGAACAAAATCCCGGCTTCGTGTTTTTCGAAATATTCTTCATCCAGACCGGCACTGGCCAATGCTTCGCGTGTGGACATCAGCGCAAATTCCGCCTCTTCAGACAATTGAATGCGCTGGCGCCGTCCGATCAAACCCTTCAGTTCGGGTGCCGGAACCATACCGGTTAAACCCGAGCGATACCCGAATTCTTTCCGCACAGGATCCAGCACAATTCCGGATTTGCCGGCGCGCAATGATTTTGCAACCTCATCGAGGTTGAGACCGATGCAGGAATAAATTCCGATGCCTGTGACTACTACTCTTCGTTTCACGTATACAATCCTCCGTTTACTGAAATTACGTCGCCGGTAATGTACGACGCTCCGGGCGAAGCAAAAAACCCAACGGCTTCTGCAACTTCCTCTGCGGTTCCGAATCGCTTCATCGGAATGATCGCTTTGTGATCGTCTTCGCTGATATCGGCGGTCATGTCGGTGCGAATGAAACCAGGTGCCACAGCGTTCACTGTAATTTTCTTCTTTGCCACTTCCTGCGCCAATGCTTTGGTTGCGCCAATCACCGCGGCCTTCGCTGCCGAATAATTTACCTGTCCGGGCATTCCCTTCAATCCTGAAAGCGATGCCATATTGATTATCCGGCCATACTTGTTGCGGATCATGTGTTCGAGTAAAAACCGCGTGACGAAAAAGAATCCGTCCAATGTGGTATTGAGCACCGAGCGCCAATCCTCGTCGGTCATCCAGACCATCAATCCATCTTTGCGTATTCCGGCGTTATTGACCAATACTTCAATTCGGCTGTCAGGATTTTCCGTCATCCATTTCCCGAGAACATCTTTCACTTCATCTGCCTGGCAAACATCAAACTGTAGCATTTCTGCGTCGACTCCTTTTTCGGTTACGAGCCGTTGGGTTTCTGCGGCTTCGTCAGAATTTGACCGGAAGTTAATGAGCAGATTATAGCCCATATCCGCCATTTTCAGTGCGACTGCGCGGCCTATTCCGCGGGATCCTCCGGTAACCAAAGCGTACTTTTTACTCATCTTTAAAATCTATCAGATCGTTGCGCTTCAGCAGTTCAATCACTTTTACAATCGAAGTCTGCCCTTCGGAATCCTGTTCGATCACTTTCACCTCGCGGCGAACCATCGCAAACAACTCTTTACCGACTCCGGACAATTTGGTTTCACATTTCAGACAATCGATGGCCTGGCAAACTGCAATTGCCTCAATGGCCAACACCTGGTAAGCGTTTTCGATCACCTTTCGTGCCATTAACGCGGCATTGGTTCCCATACTCACAACATCCTGATTGTCATTGTTATTCGGAATGCTGTGCACGTACATTGGATTCGACAACATCTGGTTTTCGGCGGTGGCGGAGGTCGC
>CALDPJ010000417.1 GCA_937911795.1 uncultured Flavobacteriales bacterium
CCAACAGGACTGGGGCATTCCGGTGACGATCCACGCAACTGCCTCCGACGACGCCCACGCCACACTGGACTTGGACCTGCGCGGCATTCACTAAATCCACACTCAACACAACCATCCGTTCGGGTTAGACTAGGCACCACTACCTCGTGTCGTCTACCTCGAACGGATTTGTTGTTTCATGGCAACCTTGATCGCTCACAGCCCCGAACCAGCAACACGAACCTTCGCCCAACAGTTAGCCGCCGCGCTTGGCAGCCAACGTGGTGTGACCACCGCCGTCGAAGAATTTCCGATCGCGGCCCGTTATGTAGAGAAGGTGGACGCACTCATCGTGGTTGCCGAAGCACACGATGAGACCTTCCATCATGGTGCACGCAATTTTATGGCAGCACACTTCGCCGAAATCTCAGGAACATCTTTTTTCGTGGCGGCACTGGGCACAGCAGCTCAGCTGACGAACACCCAGTTGGCAGCGATCGAAGCGTTTGACCCGCGCGACACCGGATACTTCCGGACCGATGCCCTCGATGACACGGCACTAAAAGAGTGGGTAGCCCGCATCAACACCCGCGGCGCCGTGTAGCTACTGCCAGTCGGGTCGCACGCGAATATTCTCCGGTGTGATCTCCAGCTGCGCGCTCATCTCAAAGATTTCCTCATAATCGACCGCTGACTGCTGGCCGGTCCCGATATCGATTTCCTGAGCGGAGAGATTTGCCGTTGCCATCACCCAATCGATTCTGGGTTCTGAATCCTCCCACGAATACTGCACATCCGGAACATCAATGGACCAAGACACCGAATCGGGGACAACTCGGTTGGTCGTCTCATAGCCAAATGGACACCCGGCAGGTTTGAGCACTGTTTGTTGCGTACAGTGCTGTAATTGTTGTTGTACTTCCTCGGTGATCGCATCATCCACGGCCTGGGTCAGGTTGACCTCGAAAGTAAATTCAACGGTCGCTCCCGGAGCCAATAAGTCGGTGACGGTGAAGTGCTCGGAATCGGTCACTTCAAGATAGGTGCCCTGGTATTCCAATTCAATTAACGACGGCGCAAAAGTTGCCAGTGTTGCCGGAGCGCCATTTGTCCCAAGTAAGGGAGTCGGTTGGTCATGGACATGCGCCACCGGTTCATCAGCCTTTGAATTCTCAGGCATCTGCGACGGCACAAGTTGCACCTGTTGCAGTGGCATCGGGTGCAACTCCCACTCGTTGAAGAACAACCAGGAGGACCCTATTTTGTCTACGATGACGGACGTGGTTCGCAGCTCATCTGCGGCATCTAAGTACCGAATTTCGACGACCCGCTGTGTGAGTTCTACATCGCGATAACTATCGGGTACTTCGGCATCGACGGCTTCAATCTCAGCGTGCTTGAGCATTGCTGCTGATGCTGCAAGCGCCTCCCCGTCCAACAACACGGTCGAAATCGTGTTCGGCGCATCATCGGATAGATATCCTTTGGAAATGGCCAGCGCAGTGGCACCATCGCCGTCGCGTAACGCGGTTACGTATTCTTCGACTGCAGCCTCGGGGTTGTACACCAGTGCGTTGAGCAGCGTTATGACCGCGCCGGCGCACACAAGGACGGCAACGGTGATGATTCCCCAAAAAAATCCGGTAAGGGATACCATTTATGAATAATAGATTTCCCTTCTTCATCCACTAAAAACGGCTTGTGAAGCTCCAGTCCACAATAGTGGATTTTTACGCCTTGTTTGTGCAGATGTACGAGAAACGGTAAATTATGAAGTAAAAAATGTCCGAACTCCCCTTTAAATGGGCCATAATAACATTCCTTTTGCTTTAAGGCACTTTTATAAAACGACTCAATCTTTCGATAAGATTGCCGGATTATTAATTGGTAATGCAGTTTTCCTTTCCAATTTAAGCCACGCATACCATAGGCTATCGTGGATGCGCTATCTGTAGAAATTAAAAATTTCTCTCTTTCGGCAAAGGAATTATCTTCAGTCTTCATGGGGAAAAAGTGCATTTTTCACAGCGTCTGGGCCGAATCGCTGTTTTACTGAATTAATGATCAATTCAGGCATATACGATCTGTAGTTATGAACCATTTCTTCCATTTTTACTGCGAGATCATTTGCATTGTCCGGTTCAAAAAACAGTCCGTTTTGGTCATTGATTATCTCTGTTGGTCCATCTATTCGCGAAGAAATGGCCGGCAGTCCGCGAGCCATTGCTTCAATTATTACTACTCCAAAAGTTTCGGAGTGGGAGCTCAATACAAAACAATGTGATTGATCGAGAAGTTCAACTATTTTCTCTCTTGGCTGAAAGCCCAGAATTTGACATTGATTGGAAATCCCTAAATCCCTGGCTTGCTCTATTAAGGATTCCAGAAGCTTTCCATCGCCGGCAATGACAAGTTTGTACTGTGGCTGATTCTTGAATTTTTTTGCGAAAGCTTCTACAATGAGTTTTTGATTTTTTCTGGGATCGAGTATGGCAACATTTACAAACTGGAATATATCATTCGACTTGCGAATATCCGCGGGTTCAATAAAAAAATCGTCGGTAATAACATTGGGACAATATTCGAAAGGCACCTTGAAAAGTTCACTCATTTTTCGCACATAGGCATCGGTCACTGCAAATCTGCGGTCAGCATTTTGTGCAAATGCAATTTGACTTTTTTTAGTATCAAAAGGGTTGGCGCAAGGAAAAACCTCTTCAGAAAGATTTGGGGAGTTTTCCATATACCAAACCGGAATTTCAAAGATGCTTCGAATGTGATTGGTTAAATAGCAGTAATCAAAAACTCCATGGTGAAAAACTACATCCGGTTTCCCATTCCTTGCAATGTACTTTTTTACTTCTTTGACGGCATTTGCAAGTAAATT
>CALDPJ010000418.1 GCA_937911795.1 uncultured Flavobacteriales bacterium
CTCCGTTAAAAAGATGATAAAGTGCATCGTCATTGCTGCCCCCGAAATGATCGCTCCAAATGACATCGCCTGCTGAATCGATATTTAAAAGATATCCATCTGACCCACCATTTGAATAAGACCACGATTCACCTGCGATATAAAAATCATTGTTATACTGGAGAATCTTATATCCAAAATCCCAATCTGTTCCACCATAAGTTCTCTGCCACAGAAAATTACCATTCAAGTCGCATTTCACCAGGTAGATATCATATCCTCCGGCTCCAAAGCTATTGGTGTATCCGAGTAATAAAAATCCGTCTTCTACCTCGACCAGCGATTGTCCCCATTCTATATTATCACCTCCAAAAACCTGCGACCATTCTTTCTCCAGGTCGTCATTTATCTTGATTAAATACATATTCGATTGTCCCGGTGCATACGATCCGGTCGTACCTATTATGGCATAACCTCCATTAGAAGTTTCAATAATCTCGGACCCGTAGTCATTATAAGGACCGCCGTAGGTTCGTACCTGGACGGTATCCATTTGCCCATATACCGAAGTCACAAACAGTGAACAAATTAAAATCAGTGCTTTCATTATCAGAAGAAATAAGACAATTTCATATAAGCATTTCGTCCTTTCGCATTTCCCATAAACCAGCCGGTAATATGATCGGATTCAGCATGAACCATAAAATGATTGCCAATGAAAGCGCTCAGAAAAATTCCGCCGCGAAAGGCTGAACTGCTTTCATAGCCGCCATAGCCACCATATGTTGCATTGACGCCCGCCAACCATCTTTCGCCCGGTTTATATATCAGGCGTGCTTTTAATTCCGGCAAATGGAAGGCATAAATTTTTGTTCGGACTTCCAGTTCGTAAAATAACGACTTGCCAAGTGGTGAGAACCAACTCAGATAAAACCAGCCTGGAGTAGTCATTATATACGATTCATAACTTGCGTCCGGAACCAGTGAATCGACTACGTTTTCTGCACTTTGATCCAGATTTCCGAATTCAGCAAGATCATCTATTAAAAACCCTTCGTAATGATAGGTGGAGTCCAGTTCATAATTTACGGTTTCTTTATTCCAACGGGTAAAGCCGACGTTACGTCCTCCAAACCGCAGGTACGATGGTTTTTCTGGCCGGTTGTTGAAATGAACGGGAAAATTCAGTTCAAAATTCACCACGCCGCCGATCCCGTTCATCACGAGTCCCGAGGTATTCGCTGTATCCGAAATGTGAAACCTGCCATCCGCTGATAATTCAACGTACTCACCGGTTTCCTCGGTAAATAATCCGGCATCTGCCAGCGTGAGATCTGCGAAAATATTACCGCTCACAACGCCCAGACTCACATAACTTAAAGTTGATTTTTCAAAAAAGCCGATGTTCAATTGTTGAAACCGTTGATAACGCACTCCGGTATTGCTCAGATCAGCGGTTTTGCCGGCATAGGATTTATTGCCATAGAAGACAGTATTAAAGACATCATTCGTAAATCTTGCGCTCAGATCGTCTACATGAGAAAGCCCGATAACCCAGCCGAAACGGTTGCTCCCGAACAATGAATCGGGTGCCAGCATGGCGTTGATGCCGAAATTAAAACCACCACTGAGTAGATTCTCTTCAGTGGTCAGTTCCTGTTTGTCTTTAAGGTCGTTATCGATGAATCCTCCGTTGATAAATTTGTTGACAAAGCTGTTGGTAATGGCATTACCCTGTTGATAAACACCACCGTCCACAGAAATAATAACCTTATTGGATTTAAAAAAACCTGCCAAAGAATCGGGGTTCGTGAGAAACAGGTGTTGGCTAAAAACCGAACAACCGGATAAAATAAATACCAGTAGCAGTGATAGGTTTTTAATCATTGACGTGATAATTGAAGTCGGCAATAACTTTGGCGTCTATAGAGTAGTGTCTGTACATTTTAACATGTTCGGTTAGCGAGCTGGTAGACAGCTGTGCTTTAATGATCAGCTTTTCTGCCTGCAGTAACTGGTCGATTCCTGCTTCGTCAACGGTAACATATATTTCAGAATAGGTCGATGAGATAACTACATTCTCGGCGTTGGTTATTCCCGATGAGAAAGTTCCGTAATTCAACAATGAATTTGAATTCAAATCAGCATCCAAAGCTTCCAGCCAGATTTTTCCTTCCAGTGGAAAACCATTGTTGATCTTAATAATGAGTGTTCCGGAGTTGACATTATCAAGCGCATCTCCAGCCGAAAAATCTGTAGTGTCAGACAAAACCAGTTCATTGGCAATCAGGCAAAGCGGAATATCTACGTCCAGTATACCAGATACAGAACTTTCGGCATAGGCAAAGTCGTGGTGATTGGAAATATTCCCCAGCGGATTGAGTTCCAGGTCGGCTTCAATTTGAATGGCATCCGGAAAGCTTTCCAGCATCTGGTCTATATCCGAATTAATATTATTCAGCGAAATATCATAGACCGAAGGCACTGGATATCCGTTGGGTTGGGTGGCCCGGTTCAGATTTACCGGATTGCCGATGACGGAGTGATTGAGCGAAATGCTGGTGCCCAATGATTCGTTATCGGCAGCAAACTGGTAAATGGTGGCCCGTACATCCACACCAAATCCATTGAGGATACGCAGGTTTACGTTCACATCATCGAGGTCGATTGAACCACCTGTTATCAAATCGAAGGCATTGATTTCCTGAGTTTCCACGCCGGTATTTACCAGTTGCTGCCCGAAATATCCTTCCGCGTAAGAGGGTTCCAAACCGGTAAAGGTTGATGTAATCTCTACACCATCACCAGCAGATACAGGAAGTGGCTCACCATTTGGATCTGCAACAATGGTAAGTAGCGTAGGTAAGTGATTGAAGGATTCGCTGCCATTGCTGAAATCCACCCAGTAATCACTTACATCCAATACCACCTGAAAAGTAGTAGGAGTGTCCGACGAACTCTGAATTAACTGCTGCACGGTCAACGGAACCCCATTTAAAGTAGCATCCGGAATGGAATAGGTGCACAAAACAGCTCCCTGAAAATGACTCACAATATCCACAACTATACTGCCTTGCTTAAGCCGGGCTTTTTTTAATTCGACATCCTCTGAGTTTATTTCAATCTCGTTTAGATTTTGAGGCAGTAGAGTTGTGCCAGCCGGAACCGGTTGAGGGAAAGTGAAGGGTATTAAAAAAGATTCCGTAATGGTCGTGTCCGGTAAACGAATTAAAGTATCTAGCCCCAAGTGAATCACCGTGTCTGAAAAAGAAAGGAAAACCACCTCGTTTTCATCGTATGCAAGAAGTGAATCCGGAACAAGATTCTCAATAGTCAGCGTAGCATATACCAGCGGCGCAAGTGCATCGATATTCCAGGAAGTCCGGTCGCTGTCTTT
>CALDPJ010000419.1 GCA_937911795.1 uncultured Flavobacteriales bacterium
CTTCTTCAGACGCAAGCAGCAGGGCCGCAGCACCGTCGTTCAAACCAGAGGCATTTCCGGCCGTTACACTTCCGCCTTCGCGCCGGAAAGCCGGACGTAGTTTTGCGAGCACTTCCGGCGTAGACGCCGGTTTAATGAATTCGTCCTGGTTAAAAATCACCGGATCTTTTTTTCGCTGTGGAATTTCAACTTCCGCAATTTCACGCGCAAGACGGCCACTGTCTCTGGCCATCGTGGCTTTTTTCTGCGACCACGCAGCAAAAGCATCCTGATCTTCGCGGCTGATGTTGAATTTGTCAGCGAGGTTTTCGGCTGTTTCTCCCATTCCTTCGGTGCCGTACATTTCCTTCATTTTCGGATTCACAAACCGCCACCCAAAACTGGAGTCGAACATTTGGGAATCGCGGCCAAACGGCTGAGAAGCTTTTGAAATTACCCACGGCCCGCGGGTCATGTGTTCCATTCCACCGGATACAAAAACATCTCCGTTTCCAACGGCAATGCTGTTTGCAGCGTTGATGGTTGCAGCCATTCCGGAAGAACAAAGACGGTTGATGGTTTCACCGGGTACGCTCCACGGCAATCCGGCGAGCAACAAGGCCATTCTCGCCACATTGCGGTTGTCTTCTCCAGCCTGATTGGCACAGCCGAGAATGACATCTTCTATCGCAGCCGGATCGAGATTTGGGTTTCTGGCCATCAACTCCCGAATTGGATGAGCCGCCAGATCGTCGGCGCGAACCGGGGCGAGCGTTCCTCCAAAATTTCCAATTGGTGTTCGTACGGCGTCAATGATATAAGCGTCTTTCATAATTTTTTATTTCATCTCCCATTCGGAGCTTTTGCGGTACACGGTTCCTTTAAATAGTGCCACCAGTTCATTTTCCTGATTCAATATTCTGATCTGATAGTGTCCCACTTTTCGGCTCAAACTGATTTCTTCTACCTGCGTGCTCAGAACATCACCACTTTTCACGGGTTTTAAATGTGCAATTGTAGTATCGATCGAAAGCGCGTGTTGACCATGGGCATTCGAAGCAAATGCGAGCGCACTGTCGGCAAGAGAGTAGGTAATTCCGCCGTGGGCAATTGAAAATCCATTCAGCATTTCATCGCGGACGGTCATGCGCAGCACCGAAATTCCGGCGCCATCTGCTACGCGTTCTATGCCGAGCCACTGGCTGAACGGATCGTTGTTGTACATCTGATCGACAATCCGGCTGGCTTTGCTCATGGATAAAAGCTTCGGTTTTCACGCGCCATTTTGCGCAGCAGGGGTGAAGGGCGATAACGATCTTCGGCATACTCACCATAAAACGATTCGAGCCGGTCAAAAACATTTTTGACACCGATTTCGTCGGCCCATTTCAGCAATCCTTTCGGATAATTAACCCCTTTGGTCATAGCGAGATCAATATCTTCTTTGCTCGCGATATTCCAGAAAAGAGCATCGGCCGCTTCATTGATCAGCATGGCAACGATCCGGTCGACGATGATCTGGCCCAGACCGTCGTTTTGTTCTGGCTCCGGATTGACCGCGTCCTCTCGGTAATCGTAATATCCGATTCCGGACTTGCGGCCAAAGCGACAGGCCTCCACGGTCCTTTTTTGCGTGAACGACGGACGATAGCGAGGATCGTAGAAAAAAGCCTGGAATACCGTTTCGGTTACCGTGTAATTCACATCGTTTCCAATGTAATCCATCAATTCAAACGGACCCATCCGGAAACCTCCAATTTCTTTCATCGCCCAGTCAATGGTGGGGATATCGGCAATTCCTTCTTCCAGAATTCGTATGGCTTCGCCGTAAAATGGACGGGCCACACGATTGACAATAAATCCCGGAGTGTCCTTCGCCAATACAACCACTTTTTCCCAGGATTTAATCAGTTGCTGAACGTCGGACAATACCGTTTCTGAAGTTTGCAGCGCTGGAATCACTTCTACCAGCGGCATCAGTGCAGCAGGATTGAAGAAATGAATTCCGATAACGCGTTCGGGTAAATCACAGATTCCAGCCAATGAAGCGATGGATAAAGAGGAAGTATTGGAAGCGAGGATACAATCCTCAGAAACAAAGGTTTCTATCTGCGAAAACACCTGTTGTTTGACACTGAAATCCTCGACAATTGCTTCAATGATGAGCGTGCATTCTTCCATGTCGGCCAGGGATGACACAGGTTCAATTCGTTTTAATACCGTATCTGCTTCGGCACGCGTAGTTTTTCCTTTGTGTACCAGTTTCTCGAATAACGATTCGAGCTGAGAAATGGCATGTTGGAGACCTGCGGTGTTGTTGTCGTACAGCAGAACCTGGTGTCCGGCAGTTGCGGCTACCTGTGCAATTCCACGCCCCATGGTGCCGGCGCCGATAATTCCTATCTGGTTAAATTCTCTCATGGTTTATTTTCCGGTGAAGGAAGGTTTGCGTTTTTCCAGAAATGCATTCACACCTTCTGTATAATCGTCTGTTTGACCAGCTCTTTTTTGAAGGGTTTCTTCCACATCGAGTTGTTGACTGAGGTCGTTGTTGACCGAAAGGTTCAAGGCCCGTTTGGTCATTCCCAAACCTTTGGTCGGCATGGTGGCAAGTTTGGAAACGATAATTTCAATGCTATCTGCAAATTCATTGTCTGCCACAACCTTGTACACCATTCCCATTTGTTCGGCTTCGCGGGCGCTGACTTTATCGCCGAGCATCATCAGGGCACTGGCTTTCTGAAAACCGATCAATCGCGGAAGGGTAAATGTTCCGCCGCTGTCGGGAATCAATCCGATTTTGCTGAAGGCCTGAATAAAAGATGCCGATTCGGTGGCCACGACAATATCGCAGGCCAGGGCAATGTTGGCTCCGGCTCCCGCAGCAACTCCGTTCACGGCCGCAACAACCGGTTTTTCGATTCCCCGTAATTTCAGGATAATGGGGTTGTAATGGTCTTTCACTATGCTCTCGAGCGTCGGACCGTCCGATGATATCGCTTCCTGAAGATCTTGTCCGGCACAAAATGCCCGTCCGGCACCGGTGATCAACACACAGCGGACCTCCGGATTTTCGGCGCAATCATCGAGCGCCTCCTGAACGGCAAGCGCCATTTCTTTATTAAAACTATTCAGCAAATCGGGCCGGTTGAGGGTAATGCGTCCGATGCCATTTTTTATCTCGAATTGGATAGTATTCATGTGATCCTTTAATTGAACCTCAAATTTAAAAACTTAATCGCGGGTCGCAATTTGCCGGATAGGAGAATGAGGAATGGGTTTTGCCAACTCGTAAAAAACTACATAGTCTTTTGTCATTTCGACCGAGGAGACGACGCAGGAGGAGCGAAGTGGAGAAATCTCATTGGTTTAAAATAGAGATTTCTCCACTACAGCTTTCATCTCCTTCGCTAAGCTGCGGTAATTTCAGCCTTCGGTCGAAATGACAAAAAGGGGCGATAATATTTATGTTCCATAATCCTTCGGATTCACCTTCTTTGCAGCTTAGATAAGACTCTGCGGCTTCGCGTGAAAACTATCCATTGCATTCAGCACTTTTCCTTTCATCGTCAAATAAATAATCCCAGGGATGTTTACCATAGATAAAATGAAAATCATTACCCAATTTGCCCCTCCTAAACTTCCTAGCATCCAAAAGGAAATATCTCTCAATTGTTCGTCTTTTGATAAATAAGTCAGTAGTCCTGTTACAGAACCTCCCAGCGCATTTAATGCAATTCCAGCAAGTAATAGCGTGGTGAGAACTGTATTGCCTTTAGAATGTGAAATGATTATTGCAATAAACATCACTAAAAGTGCACCAATAAATGTAAAAATATTGAGGGCGAATAAATTTAACCACCCCACAGCAAAAAGTGACGGAACTCCCAGTACAATAGCAAAGGCAGCAAATGATGAGGCTCCCATTGACACACCTAT
>CALDPJ010000420.1 GCA_937911795.1 uncultured Flavobacteriales bacterium
GGCATCAGTGTCGACGTGCTCTCCTCGAACGACGCCGGCACCCTGGGCAACCAGCTCCATGTTGGAACGGTGCCGACCTCCCGTCATCCCATCGGCCACTACCGCCGAAAGCAACGACTCTATGGCACCCAACAATGCAATGGCTATGGCCGGCTGAATCAATTGCTGAATCATTTCAAAATTGATATTGGGCACTGTGGGCATAGCGATTTTGTTTGGAATTTCTCCAAACTGACTTTCGATGGTTTCTACCGGCAAATTGAAAAAGTAAACCGCTAATGTGCTCAGAATAATGGCCACCAGTGATCCGGGGATTTTGGTGGTAATGCGGTAGAAATTAAGCGAGATCACCACAGTTGCGGCTGCTATGGCAAAGGCCATCCAGTTGATGGTGTGGAGGTGCTGAAAATAGCTCATCCACTTACCGGTGAAATCGGCTGGAACATCGGCGATATTCATTCCGAAGAAATCCTTAATCTGGGTTGAGAAAATGATCACCGCTATTCCGCTGGTAAAGCCCACGATGAGCGGGTATGGAATAAATTTCAGATAATTTCCCAGTCGCGCCAGCCCCATTCCGACAATCAGGAACCCAGCCATAAAGGTGGCCACGGTAAGTCCTTCCACCCCGTGTTCCTGCACAATGCCGTAAACAATGATAATAAAAGCTCCGGTGGGACCACCGATCTGCACGCGGCTGCCGCTCAAAACGGAAATTACCAGTCCGGCCACAATGGCCGTAATGAGCCCTTTTTCGGGTGAAACTCCCGACGCAATGGCAAACGCAATGGCCAGTGGCAATGCCACAATTCCAACAATAATTCCAGAAAGAATATCCTTTCGGATTTGTTTTTTGCTGATGCCTTCCTTCAGCAGAGAAAAAAATTTGGGCGTAAATTCCTTACTGATCATAACCTGACCGCAGATGTGCTTCGCATAAGCCGTGAAATTGCAACACCAAAGGTATTAAAGTTTGGAACGAATGGAGCCGGAGAAGTAAAGATCAGCAAATTCCCATCCGGTCGCCGGAAGGCTATGAATGCTTACTTCCACTTATAATTCGCGAAATGATCCCCTTCTGATCGGAAAATTCGGCTATCAGGACACCGCATAGGTGGATGACAATAAAAGGCACCAGATAATATAGGGCAAGGACGTGAACCGCTTCGACCGGTTTTTTGAATTCCTTCGGCCCCAGTTCGATGATGAGACCGGTGATCAGTGACACCACGACTCCGACATAAAAAATCAGGTAGGTAGATTTTTGGAATATATCTTTTCGACTCAGGTTTCGCGCGAACGGATTCGGAATTTTCATTTCTCCGAAAAGCGGAAGCAAAAAACGCATAGAAATCAACCCGGTAAGAACATATCCGGCGTAAATATGCCAGTTCCACATGGGTTGGCGGATTTGCTTGGCCAATACAATTAACTGATCCTGCGATAACACCTGGCCGGCACCAGTAAGATAGGATTCTATTATTCCGGCTACGTGTTCCTTGTTCATCCAGGTCAGCCGTAAAAAAACAGTAAAGAGTAGGACGACTATGGTAAATGCAATGGCCCAGTGAAAGATCCTGTAAATTCGGGAATATGGCCTTTCTGCAATGATCATTTTCAGTGTGGGTTGCAAATACTATAACGCGGTACGACTGGTTTTAGCATCGGGTGAATGAAACCTCTACGAGGTAAACTTTCCATTTCAATCAACCTCCGGATTTCAACCCTTCATTACCCGATCTACCTGACGCCAACCACCACCATTGATGGTATTGCTGAATCCGTTTTGTTCGAGAATTTGTTTGGCCATACCGCTGCGACCACCGCTCTGGCAAAAAACCACAATGTTTTTCTTTCCCTTGAATTGAGCTAATTTTTGAGGCAAACTGTTCAGCGGAATATTTACGGCACCTTTCACACTTCCGTGGGCAAATTCTCCGGGCGTTCGTACATCCACCAGGTATGCACCATCCTTTATGGTTTCCGACAACTGTTGGCTGTCTGAGCCGCCAAACATATTTTTAAAGAGTCCTAACATAGCGTTGTTTTTTAAAATTTAATTCTAAATGACCAAGGCAAAGGTCGTAAGCCGAACGATCATATTGCGCTACTTTGGTTACACAATGGTCGTTTTAAGAACAACTTCTGTTTTCATTGACCGGGTTACCAAACAGGCAGCGTTTGATTTCTGCAATATCTTCTCTGCCTTTCCCCTATCCTCTTCCGGGTTTTCGAGGGTAACTTTAGGTTCGATGACCGCTTCACTGATCACGAATTTACCATCGACCACCTCGAGTTTGCAGGTGGTTTTGCAGGTGAAATCCTTAAAAGAGAGTTTCGAATTTTCGGCAATGGCCAGAAAAGTGGTCATGTAGCAACTGCTGATAGAAGCAGTATAAAAATGCTCTGGTGACCAGATTCCAGGAACGCCTGATGGAAACTCAGGTGGCGTGGCGCAGGTAATCGATTCATCAAGATCTGGAGATGAAGCAGTTCCTTGTCTGCCTTTTTCCCACCGCACATTGACTTCGTAAAAATGTTCTTTTTCCTTCATAATATTTCTTTAAGAATGATGTAAATACCCATTACCAGAACAAACCAACCGAAGGCCGGTTTAAGTTTTTCTCCGCTTATTTTCTTTCCGATGGCTGCGCCGATAAAAATTCCGGCAATTGCAAAGGCCGATACTTTCAGCAAAAATACCCAGTCGATATATGTTTCGCTGCTTTCTCCAAAAAAGCCGATCAACGATTTTGCGGCAATGATAACGAGCGAAGTTCCCACCGCTTCTTTCATCGAGAGTCTGCTCATCATTACCAGTGCCGGAATGATCAGAAATCCTCCGCCCGCACCTACCAGACCGGTGAGTACGCCAACCACCGTACCTTCCGCCAGAATCAACGGATAATTGAATTTCAGAACCTTCGGTATTTCAGCCACCGATAAAGTTTTCTTTTTGATCATGCTGTAGGATGCTACTATCATCAACAGCGCAAAAAGCAACATCAGCAAAATGTTTTTTGTGATGGTGAAACTGCCTATCGTAATAATCTCATCAGGAAGTGCCGGAACGATATACGCCCTGGTGAGGAAAACAGCGGCGATGGCAGGAATACCAAAAACAACAGCCGTTTGTAGCCGAACGAGCCCTTTTCTTAAATAGGATACAGCGCCGATCATACTGGTTGCTCCGACAATGAAAAGCGAGTATCCGGTGGCCAGCACGGCGTCCAGACCAAACAAATACACCAGCACAGGAACCGTAAGGATACTTCCTCCACCCCCGATCAAGCCGAGCGCAACACCAATAAAAACCGAAGCCAAATATCCTGCGGCATCCATAGTTTCTGAATTGATGCAAAGTAGCATCATTTCAGGTTCTTATTCCGCAACCTTGGTTACAGAAGAATAATTTCGTTGCGCCCCAGTTGTACCGTTCCGTTTTCTTCAAGCTTTTTCAGCAACCTTGAAACCACCACCCGCGCGGTACCCAGGTCATTTGCCAACTGCTCGTGTGTAACAGCAATGGTATTCTTCCCGTTGAGACCGGCTTTCATTTTCAGCAGATTCAGCAATCGTTCGTCTACCTTCTTAAAAGCAATGGCGTTGACCACTTCGAGCAATTCTTCGAAGCGCTTGTGATAGAGCCGGAAAATGTAATCCAGCCACTGTGGGTATTCCTTTATAAAGAGCGAGACTTTATCGACCGGCAAAAAGAGTATCTCCACATCTTCTTCAACTTCGGCCTTTACCTTACTGGTTTCGTGGTGCAACCCTCCCAGAAACGACATGATGCAGCTTTCACCTGCTTTGATGTAGTACAGTAGGATTTCACGACCATCTTCATCTGTCCGGAAAACTTTCAGAACTCCTTTGGTGACAATGGGAATGGAGCGTATATGGGCATTTTCACCAAGGACGGTATCACCGGCTTTAAACGTTTTCAGTATACCGTGCTCGTGGAGTTTTGCAAGCAGCGCGGGCGATGATTTAAATTCTTCAATTTTATCCAGACTTTCCATGCGGCAAAGTTAGCCTTTTGGAAAGGGATTACTGCTCTGGCTCCGCATCCTACGGAAATCAAAAATCCCGGAGAACAGTAGAGTCTGCTTTCCGGGATTTCAAAATTAACTTGTGTTTATTTAAAGCGCGGCAGAATGTGTTTTCTGATGCTGCAAAGCTTCTTCGATCTCGGTATTCAGGGCTTCGCGCGGGGTTTCTTTCAATTCAATGATGGTTTCTTTGTCCCATCCAAACCGTGCCATCACCAGGTCAAAGATATAATACACTACCGGCACTACAATCAGCGTCAGGAACATCGAGCTGGTTAACCCACCGATCAGCACCCAGGCAAGACCGTTTTTCCACTCGGCGCCGGGACCACTGGCCAAAGCAATTGGCAACATACCAATTACCATTGCCAGCGTCGTCATCAGAATGGGTCGAATCCGCACCTGAGTGGCGTCCACCAACGCTTGCTTCACGCCCAGCCCGGCCGCTTTTAATTGATTGGTGAAATCCACAACGAGAATTGCGTTTTTGGCTACCAATCCAATGAGCATAATCATTCCCAGCAGCGAGAAGATGCTGAGTGCATTTTGCGTCAAGGCCAGTGCCAGCAAAGCTCCGATGACCGCCAGGGGAAGCGAGAACATAACCACCAACGGATATGCGTAACTGTTGTACAACGCAACCATGATGAGGTACACCAAAACCAGAGAAGCCAGTAATGCTGCAAAGAGGCTTCCAAATGCTTCTGACTGGTTTTCCATTTCTCCTCCCATTTCCCAGGTGATGCCGGAGGGGAAAGCCATTCCCGCAAGTTTTTGTTCAATTTCTACACCAACACTTCCCACAGGTCGTCCAATTACCTAGGAAGTTACCGTCACGGTAGGAACTTTATTTCTCCGCTC
>CALDPJ010000421.1 GCA_937911795.1 uncultured Flavobacteriales bacterium
CACAGTGTCGCCGTTAAAGGATCTGGCGCTGAATGAAAGTTCCTGGTCAGGCATAAAGGTGGTCAGTGAATTCGGGTCAGAAAGAATTTTTTCATCCGATACTTGTCCGAACCAATATCGAGGAGGATATGCCTTGGAATAAAAAGTTCCGGCAGTTATTTTTTCTCCAGAAATGGCACCCATTGCATAGTAAAGGTTATTACCATCAAATGATGAAAGCCAGAAGTTGTTGCCGGTTCGTGTACCTTCCATGAACCGGTAATCGCCGGTTTGAGTGATGAAGGTTCCATACACGCCAGCTTCAGAAAACGTTAACAGCCCTATGGCATCAGAACTATCAGCCCGATCATTCGAAACGAACGTTACATGATACCGCTGGTCCTGAGTTTCGGCGTTCGAATGGTGCGTGTGGGAGATAGGATCGGGTTTTGCGGAAAATTTAAAGTCTTGTTCTGGCAGTTGTGGGTTGAGCCATTTCCCGTACAGTATATCCGGTGAAGTTTTTATGATTGCTATACGTCCTTCGGTGTGAGGAATACTGTAATAAACTGTATCTGAATAATTTTTAGCCTGAAGAAGAACAATCTTCTCGGTGCGGTTGATGAGGATCAGAGACGAGTCATTCAACTCAAAACGAAATGGAATGCTGGCTGTTCCGGTTTCAATGGTTCCAACCCACCGCTGTTGTCCGATTGCTTCTGATTTCGGTTCAGAAGGGTGCGAGCAGGCGCTGATCAGCCCGAGGAATAGTAGAAAAACGAGTAAGTGTTTCAAAGGAAAAGGCATAAATAAAGGTGCCGAAATTCTATTTTTCGGCACCTTTAAAATGTCAAGAATATTAGAAGGCTACAGGTTAAATTTGATTCCCTGAGCCAAAGGCAATTCTGTACTGTAATTAATGGTATTGGTTTGTCGGCGCATATATACTTTCCATGCATCCGATCCGGATTCACGTCCACCACCGGTTTCTTTTTCACCACCAAATGCACCGCCAATTTCTGCACCACTGGTTCCGATGTTCACATTGGCAATTCCGCAATCACTTCCTGCGTAACTCAGGAACATTTCTGCCTCTCGCAGATTGTTCGTCATAATGGCGGATGAAAGACCCTGCACAACACCATTTTGAAGAGCGATGGCTTCTTCAAGTGTTTTATATTTCATAATGTAAAGAATCGGCGCAAAGGTTTCTGATTGCACTATGTCATAGTGATTCTCGGCTTCGGCTATGCATGGTTTTACATAACAACCGCTTTCATAACCGTTCCCTTCCAGAACACCGCCTTCAACTAGCATTTTGCCTCCCTGAGCCTTTACAGCGTCAATGGCAGCTAGGTATTGTTGTACTGCATCACGATCGATCAGTGGGCCGACATGATTGTTTGCATCAAGAGGAGAGCCGATCTTTAGTTGACCATAAGCCGCTACCAGCTTTTCTTTGACCGTTTCGTATTGGCTTTCATGAATGATCAATCGTCGGGTAGATGTGCAGCGTTGTCCTGCTGTACCTACTGCTCCGAAAACGGCACCGATAATGGTCATTTTTAAATCAGCATCCGGGGTGATGATAATGGCATTGTTTCCACCCAATTCCAGAAGAGATTTTCCGAGTCGTTGTGCTACTGCGCTGGCCACTATTTTACCCATCCGGATGGATCCGGTGGCGGATACAAGTGGGACTCTTGAATCGTGAGAAAGGTATTCTCCAACTGTATAGTCACCGTTCACCAGACAGCTAATCCCTTCAGGAAGATTATTTTCCCGAGCTACTTCTTTCCAGATATTTTGGCAAGCGATGGAGCATAGCGGACTCTTTTCCGACGGTTTCCATACACATACATCTCCGCAGACCCAGGAAAGTGCCGCGTTCCAGGCCCAAACAGCAACCGGAAAGTTAAAAGCAGAAATTACACCAACTGTTCCAATCGGGTGATATTGCTCGTACATTCTGTGTAAGGGGCGTTCAGAATGCATTGTAAGGCCGTATAATTGGCGCGAAAGCCCCACAGCGAAGTCACAAATGTCAATCATTTCCTGCACCTCACCGAGTCCTTCCTGAAGCGACTTACCCATTTCGTAAGAAACCAGTTTTCCCAGCGGAGCTTTATATTCACGTAGTTTCTGACCGAATTGCCGTACAATTTCGCCTCTTTGGGGAGCCGGCATTGTTCGCCAGGTTTTGAAAGCTTCCTGTGATACAGTTATTACCTGGTCGTAATCTTCGCGGGTGCAGGTTGAAAGTTGGGCAATGGGAGCGCCGTCCACGGGAGAAGAACTTTCGATGTTCGGGCCGCTGCCAAAGGATTTTTGTCCGGTAGAGCAACCATCGTTGAGGTCTTTTATGGAAAGTATATCCAGTTCTTTTGAAATGTCAGTTGTAAGAGATGAATCTGTCAGCATTGTTTAATTTTTTAGGAGATGCAAAGCTAAGGAGAAATGATGAAAGAGGTTCAACGGAGAGATTATGCCCGTAGAGACATCTTTGCCTTCACTTAAAACGTTTCGTGCATATTAAGTCGTTTTAAATCAGGTGTATAGATAATAGTCGTCAAATTTGCACGATCTGAGAAAATTAAGGGTGTGATACTACAGGAGGGGGATGCATCGAAAATGGGCGTTTATTGAGGCTGTTTTTTAAAAATATAGATCAAACTCGAATAATCACCTGTTTTTGCTGCTTTCATATTCGATTTAGCCCCTACCCAAATTCCGTTGATCAAATTTTTTCCACTGTATTTTTCGCTGAGCATTGAGACATAAAAGGAATCGAAAAACATTCCTTTTGTTTCGATGAGGGTCATTTTAGTTTTCTCAGCTAGTTTCTGAAGAGTATCGGGGTGGAAGTGGAACAGGTGTCGGGGTACATCATAAGCAGCCCAATTCCCTCCGTATACTTTAGCATCCATCGATGAATAGTTCGGTACAGCAACGATGATTATTCCTCCCGGATTTAACTGAGATTTCAAATGTAATAGTGTGTCAAGCGGATCATAGGTGTGCTCGAGCACGTGCCACATAGTGATGATGTCGAACGTAGAGGACTGGGTTTTTATCCATTCCGGATGGTGCACTTCTAATCCTTTTTCCAAAGCAATATTTCTGGCAGATTCGTCGGGTTCTAGGCCGGTTGTTTGATAGCCCTGCGCCTTTGCGAAATTCAAAAAGTCTCCGGTTCCACATCCGAAATCAAGAAGTTTGTTGCCACTACTCCATTTGCGAATCAGACGAATTTTGCTGCGCAGTGTTATGGCTTTTACCTGTTGATAGGCGAAATTGATCAACCCCTTTTTAGTGTCGCTGTGCGAAACGTAATCCTCGGATTTGTAATAATTGAAAATTTCGGAAGGTGGTGGTTGGGGATTGGTAATCCGGACTGAACATTCGGTACAATGCAGTAGACTGAACTTTTCACCGGTGAGAAAATGATCTGTACATTCCAGTACTTCCTGTAGTTCGGGACAGCCGCAAATGGGGCAATTTTGAAAGGTATTGGAAGGTTCCACGTGAAACAATAATTCGGTTAAAAAATGAATGGTTCCACGTGAAACGTTACCGTCCTACGTAAACCATGAGAACTGATATATCCGAAGGAGAGACTCCGCTAATACGAGACGCCTGACCGATGGTGGCTGGTTTGATATCAGCTAGTTTTTCCCGTGCTTCCGCAGATAGCGAAGTGAGTTTGGTGTACTCAAAATCCGGGTGTAATTTTAGATTTTCGAGCCGGTTAAATTTGTCCGCCATTTCGCTTTCTTTGGAAATGTAGCCTTCATACTTCATAAGAATCTCTGCCTGCAACAATGCATCATCTCCGAATGAATTTAGTTTTAAAAATGAATCTAATTCTTCGGAGCCTTCGGCAACTTCCGCTATTCCGATTCCGGGACGCGTAACAATGTTCGAGAGCTTGATTTTTTGTTTCAGCGGACTTGATCCACGGCTTTCTAAAACAGGATTTATCATCTCCATATTACAGCTTGTTTTGCGGAAGAAAGAGATAAGAGAAGAGCAATTGGATTTCTTTTTCTCGACGTTTTTGAGGCGCTCATCAGAAGCCAGCCCGATGGCGTGGGATTTTGGTGTTAGCCTTTCGTCGGCATTATCCTGACGGAGCATAATGCGGTATTCGGCACGCGAAGTAAACATGCGATAAGGTTCATCGGTTCCTTTTGTAACCAGGTCGTCGATTAAAACGCCAATATAGGCTTCAGATCGATCGAGTACGAACGGAGATTTTTCCTGTAGTTTCAAATGCGCATTAATTCCTGCGATCAGACCTTGGGACGCCGCTTCCTCATAACCAGTAGTGCCATTAATTTGACCCGCGAAATAAAGGCCATCTACAACTTTGGTTTCTAAGGTATGCTTTAATTGCGTTGGTGGGAAATAATCATACTCAATAGCATATCCTGGTCTAAAAAACTTTACATTTTCAAATCCCACAACTGAACGCAATGCTTTAAACTGAACATCTTCTGGAAGTGAGGTGGAAAAACCATTAACATAAACCTCAACAGTATTCCAACCTTCGGGTTCTACAAATAACTGATGTCTTTCTTTATCGGCAAACCGATTGATCTTATCTTCTATTGATGGGCAATATCTAGGGCCTAAACTTTTTATCCTTCCATTAAACATAGGCGATCTATCGAATCCTTCGCGAAGTAAATCATGGACTAATTCACTTGTATATGTCATGTGACATGACTTTTGTCGCTCTAACGGTTTTGTTATGTCCAAATAAGAGAATTTCTCGGGCGTCTCATCTCCTGGTTGTTCGGTCATTTTTGAATAATCTAAAGAACGACCATCAACTCTTGGAGGTGTTCCGGTTTTCATCCTGCCAGCATCAAAACCTAAGGAGACTAGTTGTTCTGTTATACCCGTGGCCGCCTTTTCGCCAGCCCTGCCGC
>CALDPJ010000422.1 GCA_937911795.1 uncultured Flavobacteriales bacterium
CGGGATGCCAGTCTTTTCTGCGGATAAGGGTGTACAGAAACCAAAGAATCGGCAGATAAATCAATTCCCCGTAATTGATTCTGATTTTATGAATAAAGTAGAACAATCCGCCGCTGTGCTCTTCGATTGTTTCGGTTAAATGCCTGAAATTAAACCCGGCTTCATGGGCCGCTTCAGCAGGAAATGCGCTGTGAATGTAGAACTGCCACGGTAAAAAAACGGTTGCTGCAACAATTGTAAAAAGGGCAAAATTCAACAAGAGAGCAGAGATTGGCTTTCCGTTTTTCCAGACCATTATCAGCCACATCGGTAGCACAATCAGGGCCGGCAGCCATTTGGTGAGAATGGCAACTCCCAATGCCAGACCAGCGAATACATTATAAATCCAATGCTTTTTTTGGGAGTAGACCAATATGGAGTATACCGAAAGCAGGATGAAAAACATAAAGCAGATATCCACATGGTCGGTTGCAACACGACCCGCGGTAAGTTCAATTACCAGCCCGTTAATTGCCATAAAGAAAGCAGCAAGCAGTCCGACTTCGCGATTCCTGAAACGTGTTCCGACGCGAAAAACCAACCATATCGAGAGGGTACTGAACAGAATGCTGGGTAGTCTCACCGCCAATTCGTGTGTACCGAAAACAGAAATACTGGCCGACATAAACCACAGCGCGACTGGTTGTTTGTGCAACCATACGTGATTGCTGGTCCAATCTTCCAACGAAAACGGCAGCACCGGGTTTTTATACAATGTGGGATACCACGGCTGACCGATCATATTCTTGGCTACCAGTGCATGGTAACGTTCATCCCACTCGTGTAGAAAAAAATCAGAAGCAGTATAGATTCGCAATACCAGTCCGCCCAGCATCAGCAGAAAAACCGCCATTTCAAATTGTTGGCTGCGGTACTTCCTGAAGGCGAAATAAAACAATCCGGCGGCCAACAGAACCGAAATTATCCCATATAAAATATCACCCGAAAAAATCATCTGAATGAAATATTAAAATCGGTGCCGGACCACACGACCTTCTGCCGAAACGCCGCAAGGTAGTACACATCGGTGAAGATCATCAGCAAAAATTTCTTCGGAATATCGTTTAAAAAAATATAAAGGGAAGCACATGAAATTCTGCTTAATTGGCTCATTAACAGGATAAGGATGTTCAATTGCAGCAGAAAACTTATAATTTTATCCGGGACAAAATAACTAATTTCGCTCACGATGAACGGCACACTACAACACCGCTGGCAGGTTCTTCCCTGCGCCGACCCGGAAATTTCAGAGAAACTCACCGCAGAACTGGGAATCAACCGTGCGCTGTGCGAGTTGCTTGCTCAACGCGGCGTTTCCACTTTTGACGAAGCGCGCGAATTTTTCCGACCGCACACCGGCCAGTTGCACGACCCTTTTCTGATGACCGACATGGAAGCCGCCACAGAACGCGTGATCCGCGCATTGGGTGACGGAGAGCGCATCATGGTGTTTGGCGATTATGATGTCGACGGAACGACATCGGTGGCGCTGGTTTACTCCGTGCTTAAATCCGTTACCGACAACCTCGAATATTACATTCCCGACCGATACAAAGAAGGTTATGGTTTGAGTAAAGCGGGAATCGATACCGCAAAAGCAAACGGTGTTTCGTTGATCATCGCACTGGATTGCGGCATCAAAGCCATTGATCTGGTGGCTTATGCAAAAACTCTGAGCATAGATTTTATTATTTGCGATCATCACCGCCCATCAGACGAACTTCCTAATGCCGTTGCTGTTTTAGATCCAAAACGAGAGGATTGTAATTATCCTTATAAAGAATTATGCGGTTGTGGCGTGGGTTTTAAACTCATTCAGGCATTAGCTTCAAAAGACGGCAAAACAGTAGAAGATTTAACCGAGTATTTAGATTTGGTTGCCACAGCC
>CALDPJ010000423.1 GCA_937911795.1 uncultured Flavobacteriales bacterium
GCTGCATCATTGTAGACGATGCCGCTTACAGCACTGTCAACTGGATAGATATAGATCCCACAATTATTTTTACGGATGTAGTAACAGACATAGTAAACATTACAGACACTGTTACCTCCTGCGATTCATTCACCTGGGTAAATGGTATTACCTATTCCGAAAGTAGTACCGCTTCCTATCAAGTAAGTTGCGATACAATACGACATCTAAACCTCAACATTAAGTATTTATCACATACTGTTATTGACACCGCCGTGTGCGACTCATTAGAGTTGCTCGGAACAGTTTATTATACCGACACTATATTTACAGACACCTTGTTTGGGCAAGCAGCCAATGCTTGCGACAGCTTAGTCACTTACAATTTGACCGTTAATTCCACCGCATCTGTTGACGAACAGGTTGCCTGTAATTCACATACATGGATAGACGGTAACACGTACACTACGAGCACCAACACTCCCACACTTACATATACTAATGTGGCTGGCTGCGACAGTACTATTACCCTCCATTTAACCGTAAATCACTCCACCTACGGAGTAGATACGCAAACAGCCTGCGATACTTATACCTGGATTGACGGAAATACGTACACCGCAGACATCGATACGCCCACCTATACAATTGTTGGAGGTGCTGCAAATGGCTGCGACAGTATTGTAACATTAGATTTAATCATAAATCCATCATCAAACTCAACAGATACACATATAGTTTGTGAAGGAAGCGAATTCACCTGGATTGACGGCAATACCTATACGTCCGATAACAATACCGCTACGCAATTATTAAGC
This sequence comes from uncultured Flavobacteriales bacterium, assembly GCA_937911795.1. Taxonomy (GTDB): domain Bacteria; phylum Bacteroidota; class Bacteroidia; order Flavobacteriales_D; family SKUL01; genus SKUL01. Next base: position 798 of record CALDPJ010000423.1, read on the forward strand.
AATGCAGCAAACTGCGATAGTTTGGTAGCACTGGATTTAACATTTACCGAAACTATTGAATATACCGATGTCCAAACAGCCTGTGATACTTATACCTGGATTGACGGCAATACCTATGCTGCCAGCACCAATACGCCCTCAGTTTTATTTCCAAACGGAGCATCAGGTGGCTGCGATAGTATAGTGACATTAAATTTGACCATCGAAAATTCAAACACAGCCATTGATACACAAGTTGCTTGTGGACCATATACCTGGATAGATGGTAACACCTATACTACCAGCAATAACATTGCTACTCACACCGTCCCCAATGCAGAAGGTTGCGATAGCATAATCCAGCTCAACCTCATGATTCATGCACCAAGTACAGGTACTGACGAAATCACCGCTTGCAACAGCTACACCTGGATAGATGGCAATACATACACAAACAGTAATACCACCGCCACATACACATTAACAAATTCAGTAGGTTGCGATAGTCTGGTTATGCTTGATCTCACATTAAATACCGTAGATACATCCATAACACAAGACGGAACAACACTTACCGCCAATACTTCAGCAGCCGCCTATGAATGGATCGATTGTGAGAATACTATGCCAACAGGAGAAACAAGCCAATCTTTTACACCTGTTCAGAACGGAGATTATGCCGTCGTTCTAACCTCTGCGGAAGGTTGCATTGATACTTCTGCCTGTTACACCATCTCGACCGTAGGTATTGAGAACAGTTTGTCGTTAAACGACCAGATAACCGTTTATCCCAACCCCACCAACGGCAGACTGTACATAGAAACAGACCTGGAGATAAAAGAACTTACCATTCTTGACTTACAAGGGAAAAAGCTACTCACTTCCCACACAAAAGAAATAGACATCTCCAACTTACCCACCGGCGTTTATCTAATCGATCTTACCCTTTTCACCAATGAACAATGGCGAACCAAAGTGTTAAAGGAGTAAAATGTCGTTTCTGATGGTATAAAAAGCTTTCTCTTCTTCCGTCATTTCATTCGATAATCCGCGACGAGCTTTTCAACAATTTGAATTTCTTGCGGTCGTCTTTTTTGAGATCGTAGGGCTGATTTTTCACCACGATTTTTAACGTTCCGTTGTGCCAGCTTTTCTGCCGGGTCAACGTAAGCGTTTGATTTTTGACTTTCACCTCAATCCAGATTCCGTTGTAGCGCATGGTGTACTGGATGCACGTGAGGCCTTCGGGCAGCTGCGGATTGAACCACAGTTTGTCATCGCGCATTTCGAGCCCCAGGTAGGCTCTCTGAATCAAATCGATGGTTCCGGCCATGGCACCGAGGTGAATTCCCTCCGAAGTGGTTCCTCCCTGGATATCCTTGAAGTCGCTCATCAACGCCTCCTTGAAATTGTGCCACGAAACGTTTCGGTTGGAGCGGGCATATACCCATGAATGCACGACTTTACTCAAGGTTGACCCATGAGCAGTTCTATCCTGATAATACCGGATGTTATCCGGAATGTATTTCGGGTTGAAATTGTATCCGCAGCGATTGACGAGTTCTGTGAGTTCTTCTGACGAAAACAGGTAAAACAACATCAACACATCGGCCTGCTTGGTGGCCTTGAATTTATTGACATCCTTCCCTTCCTTTTCCATGATCCGGTCGAGGCGCAGGATTTCCCCATACTTTTCGTGATAATGCTCCCAGTCCAGTTCTTCGAGATCTTCGAAACCTTCGAACTGGCTGAAAATCCTGTCGGCCTTCACAAACGGAATAAACATGTTTCTGCTGATCCGATCCCATCGCTCCAGGTCCTCGGGTTCGATATTCAATTGTGCTTTGAGTTCGTCGGCGCGTTTTACATCGAGCGTTTCGAGCACAATCAGCGCGTGTTTCATTACCCACACCGCCATGACATTCGTGTAGGCGTTGTTGTTGAGTCCGGGCTGATCGCTTCCCGGATAATGGGTATGATATTCGTCCGGACCAACTACCTGTCGGATTTCAAATTTCCCGCGCTCTTCGTTCCACACCACTTTGCTGGCCCAGAATTTTGCGATATCCAGCATCAATTCGGCCCCGAAGAAATACAGAAATTCCAGATCGCGGGTTATCTGGTAATAATGCCACACGTTGTGTGCTATGGCCGAATTCACATGCCGCTGCAGCCGCGAGTCGTCCGGAATCCAGTTTCCCGATTTCGGGTTGAGGTGAATTTTCTGGCTCTCTTCCCGCCCGTTGCTACCACTCTGCCAGGGAAACATGGCGCCATCAAATCCATCTTCGATCGCGTTATAGCGCGCTTCGGGCAACCGGCGATAGCGATAAATCAACAAAGAGCGCGCGAGTTCCGGCAAGGTCCAGCTCAGAAAAGGACAAATGTAAAGTTCATCCCAGAAAATATGCCCACGATATGCCTCGCCGTGCCAGCCGCGTGACGGAACGCCTACATCGAGTCCTGCTGTATTTAATGACACCGTCTGAAGCACATGGAAAATGTGGAGTCTCAGCACGAGCTGATCTTCGGGATGATCACCGGTGAAACGGGTGTCTACCCGATCCCATATAGATTTCCAGGCCTTGCTTTGCGACACCAGTAAATCATCAAATTTCTCTGCCCGAAGAATGGCTTTTTGCGCTTCGTTCAACGGATCCGACACCGCTGCATCGCGCGAAGTATATATCGCTACAATCTTTTCGACCGTAATTTCACGATTCTGGCTTACTTCAAAATTCAGTTCGTGCGCTATATAATCATCCTCCTCGATGGTTTGACGATGTACTGCGGGAATTTCATTTTCAAACATCACCGAAACTTTTGCGGCCTGTGCCATCACCACTTCCGACTGAAGGGTTTGCGTCTTCAGAAAGATTCCTTCTTCATCAAATGTTCCTTTTTCCAGCGTCTTCAGATGTCTGCTGCTCAAATCGCGATACCGGGCTACTCCATTGTTGATGACCGATCCGTCGAGGGCCGAATGAATCGTAATATTTCCCGACCAGTTTTTGGCGGTAAATTTCCATTGAATGGCCGCCAGGTGATGGTGCTGCATGTGCACAATCCGATTGCTTTCGATCACTGTTTCGCGACCGTCGCTGTCTTTGACGTGGATGTACCTATTCAGTACCGCATTCCGGAGATCGAGGGTTTGACGGTGCTCCAGAATCTTCACCTCGTCGAGGCTCATCCATTCTCCACCCTCGGGCTTAAATTTCAGAACCAGCCAGTTTGGCCAGTTGACGAGATCTTCGTTTTCAATAATTTCTCCTGCAATTTCCGACTGAAGCCGGTTGTAACCTCCGGCCAGATAAGTGCCCGGATAATGATGATCGTCGTCCCGGCTTTCTTCGTGTGCAGCACGTGTTGCAAAATACCCGTTGCCAAGCGTACACAACGCTTCCCTGAGCTTTTCCTGCTTGGGTTCATATTGATCGTATATCAGGTTCCATTGCGAATCCATTCTACACTTTTAGTTTGATTTACAACCGATCTGCGAGTTTTTCGAGAAATTCCTGAACCTCATCCACGTCTTTCAGGCTGTATGTTGCCGCGGTAGGTTCATCGTGCGATCCTACGAGGATTCCTGCTCCGTCTGAAATCATTCTGAACGCATCTTCGTCGGTTACGTCATCACCGATATAAAGTATGGCACCGGCTTCGGTTTCTTTACCGATTTTTTTAGCGAGCATTTCAACGGCCTTTCCTTTGTGCCATTCAATTTTCGGCTTCAGCTCAATCACTTTCTTTCCGCGACCTTTGGTGAGTTTCGGATAATCTTCGAGCACTGCATCCACGGCGGACTGAATATCCGGCACTTGCTGCTCTTCGGCATTCCGGTAATGAACAGCAACGGCGTATTTCTTTCGTTCTACCCGAACACCGCTGAATTGCTGCAGGGATTGTTCCAGACTTTTCTCCAGCTTTTCGAAAACCGGGAGTAACTCTTCGGCTTCTTCGAGCTCGTGGCGGAAATCATCCGGTCCTTCTATTTCGAATCCATGGCTGCCGGCATAATAAATTCCGTCAAGATTGACGTTCTTCTGGATGTAAGTAATGTCTCGCCCGCTGATCATGGCCACCGGAATTTTGTCGGCAACTTTTTTAACCGCACTTCGCATGGCGTCAGAAATTACTGCTTTGTTATAATCCTCCACAATCGGAGAAAGGGTTCCGTCGTAATCGAGACAAATCACTGCGGAATGGGTGGTAATCGCGGATAAAATCTCATCAAATTTATCCAGCGCAGAGGGTAATTGTTTTGCGGACTCTTCCGGTTCATTGAGCTTTACTTCTTTCATAGACTGCACGACTTCGGTTGCTCCGTGTTTTTTCATGGTTTCCTCCTGATCTTTTCCGGCGATTCCGATGACCCGTTGAAAACCGCCTTCTTTTCCGGCCTTTACTCCGGCTCTTGAATCTTCAACAATCAAAGCTTCCGAAGGTTTTACACCCAACTCTCTGGCGGCTTCGAGAAAAATATCCGGAGCAGGTTTTCCTTTGATATTCCTTTCTTTGGAGACCACGCCATCCACACGCACCTCGAAAAGATCTTCGAGCCCTGTAGCTTCCAGAATTTGCTTGCAGTTTTTACTGGAGGAAATCACCGCAATGCGAATCCCCTGGTTTTTCCAATCGCGAATCACCGAAACATTGTCTTCGAAATAATCGACTTTTTCTTCGTTGAGAATTTTGTGGAACAGCTGATTTTTCCAGTTTCCCAATCCACAGATCGTCTCCTTTTCGGGATCGTCGTCTTCGTCTCCACGGGGCAAGGTAATATCGCGTGATTTCAGAAAATTCTTTACTCCGTCGTAGCGCGGCATCCCGTCCAGATACTCGAAGTAATCGTCTTCAATAGAAAATTCCCGAAACTGCTTTTCACCATTTTTGCCGCGATTCTCGTTGTAGGCGTCAAACATTCTTTTCCACGATTTAGCGTGTAGTGTGGCTGTTTGAGTGATGACTCCATCCAGGTCAAAAATCGCAGCTTTTATGGTTTTCATGTCAGGACTAAATTTTCACCGGTCATTTCATCCGGAACCGGGATGTTCATCAGATATAACAACGTCGGAGCGATATCTCCCAATTTCCCGGATTTTATTTTGTAATCGGCGTTGTTGCTGACGAGAATACACGGAACCGGAAACATGCTGTGGTTGGTATTTGGCGATCCGTCATCGTTGCGCATATAGTCTGCATTGCCGTGATCGGCGATGATGATTACGGAGAAATCAAGATCCAATGCCTTCTCTACCACTCTTTGCGTGCACTCATCCACTACTTCACAAGCTTTTACTGCTGCTTCAAAAACGCCGGTATGGCCCACCATATCGGGATTCGCGAAATTGAGACACACAAAGTCTGTTTCCTTCTTGTCGAGGTGATCTACCAACCGGGCCGCAACTTCATAGGCGCTCATCTCGGGTTTCAGATCATAGGTCGCCACATCACGGGGCGACGGAACCATAATGCGGTCCTCACCGGGATACGGATCTTCGCGACCGTTGTTGAAGAAATAAGTAACGTGCGGATATTTCTCGGTTTCTGCGATGCGCAATTGCTTTTTTCCGGCGTTGGCCAACACTTCGCCCATTGTATTGCGCGCAAATTTAGTTTCAAAAACCGGCTTGATTTCTTTCAAATCTTCATCGTAGCGCTTAAAGGATACAAAATGCAGATTCATTGCCTGCATGTCGTGAACGGGATGATCTCTTTTGATGAGCGCATTGCACAATTGCCTTGCACGATCGCTCCGGAAATTGGTGAATATCACCACATCACCCGGACGGATAACAGCCACCGGGTTTCCCGCTTCATCGACCCGGACAATGGGCAGAATGAATTCATCGGTTTCGCCATTTTCGTATTTCTGATCCATCAGCCCGAAAATGTCGGTGGTCCGTTCACCTGTGCCATGCACCAGGGCATGGTATGCTTTCGCCGTACGATCCCATCGAGTATCGCGATCCATCGCATAATACCTTCCCGTTACAGACGCGATGGAACCAACGGTTTGCTGGAGATGCTGGTCGAGATCCTTTACAAAGCGTACACCACTCCTTGGATCCGTGTCGCGTCCATCGGTAAAAGCATGAACAAAAACGTTGCTGAATTGATGGTCCTTAAAAACCGTGGTAAGTGCCTTTGTGTGGTTGTAATGACTGTGGATACCACCATCGGAAATAAGCCCCAGCAGATGAATGTTTTTATGATTTGCTTTCGCATAATTCACGGCCTCCAGAATCGTTTCGTTGTGGCCCAGCTCCATTTTAGCGATGGCGATGTTGATCATCTGCAAATCCTGATTGATGATTCGGCCCGCGCCCAGATTCATGTGTCCTACCTCCGAATTGCCCATTTGCCCATCCGGAAGACCGACCTGCTCGCCGTGGGTAACGAGCGTACTGTTCGGAAATTTTTCCATCAGCGAATCCATAAAAGGGGTGTTTGCCACTTCTATTGCCGACCGGCTGGAATCGTGATTCAGTCCCCAGCCATCAAGGATTATCAACATCGATTTTTTAGTCATTTTCGTCTTGCTGCTTTTTGTTTTTTGAAAGTTTTCTAAGTATCCATTTATACAATTCTCCGATCCACAACACCGAGGATGCCATCAGAACAATCACTCCAAAATGGAGGTAAGGAATATCTCCAAACCCAAAGATACCCTGAAGCCAGATAATCTTCACCACCCCTACCTGCATGATGAGGGCGGCAACCAGCGCGAGGTTAATCCATTTGTTGCCGAAAACACCAATGGTGAATACGGACAACCTCAGGTTTCTCATATTAAAGACATTGAACAACTGTGTTGCGGTGATGGCGAAAAATGCTCCGGTGCGGGCTACCTCTTCGCCTTCGGGTAAATAATAATTAAAAACAATGAGCGTAAGAATGATCATTACCACAGACATCAGTAATAAATTGGGCATTACGCTCCACTTCAGAATGTTTTCGTCTTTTTTGATCGGTTTCCGATCCATCATATCGCCGTGGCCCGGCTCGGTGGCCAGTGCTACATCGATGACTCCGTTGGTGACCATATTTACCCACAATATCTGAACTGCTGTCAGCGGAAGCGGGAGACCAATCAACAATGAAATAACGATGGTGAGGGTAGCTGCAAAAGTGGTGGTGAGAAGAAAATAGCTCGTGAGTTTGACATTCCGAAATACGATCCTTCCCTGCCGGATGGCGTGTACAATACTGGCAAAATTATCATCCGACAAAACAATCTTTGCCGCGTCGCGCGCTACATCGGTGCCTTTTTTTCCCATGGCGATTCCGACATCGGCTTTTTGCAATGCCGGTGCGTCGTTCACCCCATCTCCGGTCATGGCAATTAATTCGCCGCTGTGCTGCAATCTTTCTGCAACGCGCAGTTTTGTGTTGGGTGTGACCCGGGCAAATACAGAAACATGTTTCAGCATCTCGTCCAGTTTGTTGTCGTCCATTTTGGCGACATCCTTTTCTGACAACGCTTCCGGATAATCCCCTCTTTCACCTTCTTTATGCTGTTTCAGAATGCCTACCTGACGCGCAATGGCTCCTGCAGTTTTGGCGTGATCTCCGGTGAGCATCACCACCCTGATGCCGGCGCGGTTGCAATCTTCAATGGCTTCTTTTACTCCCTGCCGAGGCGGATCAATCATACCAACACATCCCGTCCACACCAGGTCTTTCACGTCTTCTTCGGAAATGTCACTGGTTCCTTCTGTTGGTTTGTAGGCCAAAGCCAGCACGCGATAGGCTTCGCCCGCCCATTCGTCATACTTGTTGTTGATGATTTCTTTTACCTTGTCATCCAGTTTTTCCGCTCCGTTTTCGGTGAGTACTTCTGTGCTGAGTTCGAGAATTCGTTCGGGAGCGCCAACAACCAGCATCAACCGGTCGCCGCCTTCTACCTCAACCAGCCTGGCGCGAAATTTCAGCTCGGAATTAAACGGAACATCATCCAGTTCTTTGATTTCCTGAAAACCGGCGTGATCTTCGATTTTACTTTTCTCACCCAACACCCGCAGTGCTATTTCTGTTGGGTCACCGGTTACGCCTGATTCGCTGTTTTCATCATCCTCATCACCGGCAGTTTCTTTTTTGGAGGAATCCAATTCGGCCTTTACCCCGTATCGCGCAATGAACAGAATTTTTTCAAGGATTATAGAAGCTTCTTTGATATCGACCTCTTTCTCGTCGAGCTGGATTTTTCCTTCTACCTGATATCCCTCACCTGAGACTTCATATTCCTTTTCATCCGCACCGAAAACCCTTCTGATGGACAGAATGTTTTGTGTAATGGTGCCGGTTTTGTCAGTGAGGATGGTGGTAACCGATCCCATCACTTCTGTGGCTGTGAATTCCCGGATGATGGCGTTGTGTTTCGCCATTCGGCCGGCTCCGATGGCAAGCACAATAGAAATTACCACCGGCAAACCTTCGGGAATGGCCGAAACGAGCGTGGCGATGGTTACGAGCAGAATTTCATTGAATTCAAAATCGCGGTAAAAGTAGCCGATCAGAAAAACAGCAATGGCCGAAATAAATGAAATTACGGCCATTTTTTTAGCCAGCACGGACGTCTTCTTCTTGAAATTGGATTCGGTACTTTCCATCCCTTGCAAGGAGGTGGCGATTTTTCCAATTTCTGTATCTGCGCCGATTGATGTTACCACCGCCTTTGCCGTTCCTTTCACCACGTTGGTTCCTTTCCACACCATGTTAATGCGGTCACCGAGATCGGTTTCCTTCTCCAACACTTCCGGTTTTTTATCGATGGGCTCAGACTCTCCGGTGAGGGCGGCTTCGGCAGTACGCAGGTTTTTCTGTTCGAGAATTCTGGCATCGGCAGAAACACTCTGTCCTTCTTCCAGAAGCAGAATATCGCCCAAAACCACCTGATCGGCACCGACGGTTTTTTGCTTGCCGTTTCGCAGCACGGTTACCTCGTGCGTCACCATTTGCATAATGGCCTGCACGGCTTTTTCTGCCCGGAATTCCTGCACAAATCCTACTACGGCATTGAATACAATTACCGCCAGAATGATGTAGGTATCAACTACCTGCCCCGCAATAAATGCGATGGCCGCGGCAATAAATAGAATAAGGATCAGGAAATCCTTGAATTGTTTGATGATAAGCTTAACAACCGAGGTTTTCTGCTTCTGGGGCAATACGTTGGCTCCGTATTTCTTTCTGCGGTTTTCTACCGATTCCGAATCCAGACCTTTGGCCGGATCAACGTCCAGCTTCCGGATAATTTCCTTTGTATCCAGTGCATGTGGATCAGCTATTTTAAGATTGTCTGCATCGTCGGACATCTGACAGGCTCGGAGTTTTCAATTTATGTTTCAAAATTCAGGGCAGCATGATATCTGCTCCGCCGTTGCGATAAAAGCACTACTTACTGGATCAGCTTTTGCTTCCTTTAAAATAGTCATTTTTATCAGCAAACAGGATGTTAAAAGTTGTCATGCTTCCGTATGCCCGGGTAATATACTGCTGCAGGTGAACCTTGTCCTGGTCATCGAGTTTTTCGCTCGAGTTGATGTTTTGCTCCAGCACCCGCAAGCGATCGCGCATCATAACAATCTTGTGAAACAATGCTTCAATCGGCACCTCTTTGGATTGCTGATCAGCATTTCTGGGACGCATAATCAGTTTACCTCCGCGCCACCGATCGGCGAGTTCTACCGGATAGGTCAGTACATTCGACTCGCCGAGCACCTGTCGCAACGCTTTTTTTACATCATCCAGGTCGAGGGCGTTATCCGGAGCATCGGCGGCCGGCTCCAGAACTTTAAGCCCTTCAAAAGAGCGGGCAATTTCCTTATCTCCTTCGCCTTTAAAAAAAACCTTCCAGGTGCTGAGATTCATATCCACCACAATTCCGACCCCGAAAGCCGGATGTTGTACCCTTGCACCAATTGTTACCACATTTAAATCCATAAGTTGCTTTACTTAAAATCAGAGTGTCAAATATAAAACCCGCAGACTTCAGATCGGCAACTATCTCAAAAGAATTATCCACCGGATTGAGTCACAGAAAATTCGATGAATAAGCAGTATTGGTTCAACCCGAAAAGCACTACCTTAGTTCGTTTGCGTAACTTTATGTAAGTTAATGCAGCGGAACTACTTTGAGTGGTTTCGCATTTTTTAAGCAGAAAAACGCAAGTATCTTACTCATTACATTTACTATAGTGCCCACTGGTAAAGTTATGCTCGTTTCATGAAGAAAGCATTCGGAATATTTCGTCGGATGCTGAAGTTCCTGATCTGGACAGTGATTGTTCTGACAGGACTTTTATTGCTCGTTATCGGGTTGATTCTTTTCCCACCGATTCAACAGCGGATTTCCGGTTATGCGGTAGATTTTCTCACCGAAAAACTGGAGACTGAGATCCAGCTAAAACGGGTTTTTATAGGTTTTCCAACCGATGTGGTGATTGAAGGATTGTACGTGGAAGATGAACAGGCCGACACACTGGCCTACCTGCAGAAGCTTCGGGTAAATGTGGATATGCTGGCCCTGCTCGATAAAAAGATAATCATCGAATCGGCATACATAGAAGGACTGACGAGCCATATTCACCGCAGCGCACCCGACAGCATCTTCAATTTTAGTTTCATTCCCGAAGCCTTTGCTTCCGATCAACCAACACCAGAACCCGTAGACACAACAGAATCCGAGCCTTTTGAAATTGATGTCCAACACATTGAATTGGTCAATCTGCGCGGAAGCTTTATTGACGAAACCTCCGGATTGGATGTACAATGGGTACTCGGAAAATTCGAAACAGAAATTGATGGATTCGATCTCAACAGTCTCTCCTTTGATGTCGATGAACTCGAATTTTCTGATTCGAGAATTAACCTGGTTCAACACATTGCCCCTGCCGAATCAGAAGATGACACCTCCTCTACCCATCTGGCCGTCAACATGAACTCGATCATTCTGAACAATATAGATTTCAATTTTCAGCAGAAATACGCAGGAACTGAATTAATTGTGGAACTCGGAAATTTTGAACTGTACCCTACCGAATTTGATCTTGTAAGTACGACCATCCACATTGAAGAACTATTGCTGGAAAATTCGTACGCTGGCTGGATTCAACATAAAATCCCCGGAGGGAATACTGAATCAACTACGGTTGACGAAATTGCGGAAAGAACCGATCCGCTGGCTACTTTTCCATGGAACATTCAGGTAGAAGAATTAAACATCCGCAATCAGTCTTTTGATCTGCTGGATTACAACGCAGCCGAATCACCGGGGCAATTCAACGCCCAACACCTGAAGATCAAAGAGGCTGATATAGAACTGGAAGACCTGTTGCTGGCTGCCCAGATAAGCAGTGTTGATCTGAAACACGTTTCATTTTTTGAAGAAAGTGGCATTCGGCTGGATGAACTTCGGAGCTCTATCAGTGTTGACTCAAGCGGTGCCGAACTCAGGGATTTTCTGCTCATGACGCCCCGCAGCAGGATCGATCTTCAGCTCATCTCCAGCTATCCATCACTACTGGCCGTAATCGAAGATCCCGCAGCCCTTACCGCCGATTTGCAGGTACACAATTCGTATTTCGATATCAGCGACCTGCTGCCGTTTGTTCCTGACCTGAACAACCAGTTTCCGGTTCTTGAATCCGACGGCTTGCGGGTGAATCTGGATACCGACGTGAGTGGGAAATTATCCGATCTCGACATCGGCACGTTGAAAGCCAGCATCAACGAACTAACCGAGATTGATGTCTCCGGAAAAATTTCGGGATTACCCGAAATAAAAGATGCGCAAATGGATGTTGTGCTGAATCATTTCATCACCCAACGACAGGAGATCAATAAGATTCTTCCGCCCAATACCATTCCGGAGTCGATTAACCTTCCGGAGGATATCCGTCTCAGCGGAAAACTGCAGGGATCGTTCGAAAATTTTGAAACCGAATTTTTACTTGCCACCTCTTCCGGAGATGCGGATATCGTAGCAGATCTTCAAACCGGTGCCGACAGCATTCCCCACTACAACCTGTTCTTTCAAACCCACGATCTCGACCTGGGTTCCCTTCTGGCACAGGAAGATTCGCTGGGACCGCTGAATCTACGGCTGGAACTCACCGGAAGCAGCTTCAATCCCGACAGTGCGGTAGCCAAACTCGATGGTGAAATAATTTCTGTTGTTTACGGACAAAGAACCTATGAGGAAATTCTGATCACCGGAGCAGCCGATCACGGAGAAATTGAAGCAGATATTTCACTCGTTGATTCGCTCGTGAGTTTTGCGCTTTCGGCCTGTGCAGAACTGAATCTGGAAAAGCCCTATTACCGCGCGACCATTGATCTGGATGGGATTGATCTCTACGGAATGGGAATGAGCAGTGAAGATTTCAGAGCCAGCGGAAATCTGGTTGTCGAAGCGGTGGGCGACAGCATCAATGAAATCGATTTGCACGTGCAGGCGACCGAGGTGCTTTTTATCCGCGATGGAGACCGCTATGCTATGGATTCGCTGGGCCTTGCGCTCCACACTTCAGATACTTTCAATCTGCTTGAAATTGAATCGGGGCTGATCAACGGATATTTCGAAACCAACATCCGGCTCGATCAGATGCAGGACGTGGTAATGCGGCACGTCGATAAATATTACAGCGTCCTCGACAGTGCCGATTACGCATCAACCAATGAAGATCATTATTTTAAATTCAACTTTTTGGTCGAGAACACCGACGTACTTTCGAATGTTTTGCTGCCGGATTTGCACCATTTGTCCACCGGAATGCTGGTTGGTGATTTTGATCAATCGGCCGATGTGCTGGATGTGGAGATCTATTTTCCGGCCATAGAATACGGCGGATTTCATGTGGATAGCCTAAATCTTTTTGTGACCTCCGTCAACGACTCGCTTATTTATAGTCTGCGCTTACAGGAAGTCGGAACCGAGGAATATTTTCTTACCAATACCGAGTTGTATGGTGCGTTTGCAGATCAGGTTCTGAATGTATCGCTCGATGTGCTGGATTCACTGAACAACCACAGCTTGTTTCTGGGTGGTAATTTCCGAAGTGAAGACGATCGGTACCGCTTTTCGTTCGAGCCGGAAGGCGTAATTTTCGATGAAGAAGTATGGGATGTTCCGGAAGATCATTTTCTGGAATTCGGTTCAAACGGTGTTCTTGCCAACAACTTTTCACTAAGAAACGGAAAGCGGGAAATCCGGCTCGAAAGCCGCGAGCAGGTTCTGAATGCTCCGATGGATCTGTCCTTTACACGATTTGATCTTGCCGAACTGAGCCAGGCCATTGAAAGCGCGGAAAATCTGGTGAGTGGTGAACTCAGCGGAAACGTTGCCCTTACATTTCCGGATACGTTGCTGAAATTTGACGCAGATCTCAACATAACAGAACTGCACGTCATGGGGCATGGAATGGGAAATCTTGAACTGATTGCCCAAAATTCTCGCGATGCTATAGACATTCAGGCAAACCTTTCGGGCAACAACAACGATCTGCAATTGGCGGGACAGTATCGGTTTACACCAGAAGTTCAACTGACGGTTGAGCTGGATATGAACAGGTTTGAACTGAGCAGTGTTGAACCGTTTGTTAGTGACTATGTCGACAGCCTTTCGGGTTATGTGAGCGGTGGTCTGAGCCTGAGCGGAAATCCTGAGCAACCACAATTCAGCGGAAACATCGAATTCAATCAGGTGGGCATGCGCGTTCCGCAACTGGGGACTTATTACAAGCTGAATAAAGAATCTTTTTCGGTAAACAACAAAGGGCTTCAGCTCAACAACTTCACGCTGACCGATGAGGCCGGAAAAACCGCTTCGTTTGATGGATCCGTTCTCACCAATGATTTTCTGGTTTTCCGTTTTAATCTGGACGCAAATATTGATCGATTTCAGATTCTTAATAAGCCCGACACACCCGATGCCATTTTCTTCGGAAATGTATTGCTCGAAAGCCGCATCAAATTACGGGGAAACACGAACAAACCCGTCATCCAGGGATCGGCCGAAATTGTGGAAGGATCTGAAATGAGTCTGATTATTCCCGACCAGGAAGCACAAATCGAAAACTCCGGTGGAATTGATGAATTCATTGTGCGCCACCAAACCGGCAGCGACATTATGACCCGCACCATTGAAGAGGATACTACGGTGGCGGCTTTTACCGGAATGGATTTAAGTGCGAATCTTAAATTAAACCGCGAATCTGTTTTCTTTATTTATCTCAGTGAAGCCAGAGACAATTATGTGCGCACCCAGGGAAATGCCGATCTGCGATTTGGTATCGACCCGAGCGGAAAAATCACTATGACCGGCCGTTACGAACTTATGGACGGAGAATATCAATTGATTTATCGGGGTGTGGTGCGCAAAAAATTCGACATAGAAGAAGGCAGCAGCATTATCTGGATGGGCAATCCCCTCACCGCCCGACTCGATTTAACGGCATTGCATACAGTCGAAACAGATGCACTCGGATTACTGGAAGATCAACTGGCGGGATCCAATCAGGCGGACCTGAACCGGTTTCGTCAGAAGATGCCGTTTTGGCTTCAGCTGCACCTGGGTGGTGAATTAACCGAACCCGAGATTGCTTTCAACATCGACTTACCACCCGATCACCGGGGGGTGTTCAGCGGACAGGTGGATGCAAAACTGAGTATGCTCAATCAACCCGAAAACGAGTCGGAGCGAAACAAACAGGTGTTTGCGTTGCTGGTTCTCGGTAGATTTCTTCCCGGTGATCCTCTATCCGGAGGCGGTTCTACCGAAGCTGCGGTCCGGAACAATATGAGCCGGCTGCTCAGCAAACAACTTTCGAAACTTACCGAAGAACACATTCAGGGGGTCGAACTGGATATGGAACTGGATTCCTACGAAGATTATTCATCGGGGCAAGCCGAAGGCCGTACAGAACTAAACCTCGGAGTAAGCAAAAATTTCCTGAACGAGCGATTGACGGTGCGCGTGGGTGGCAGTATCGACCTGGAAGGCGAACGACGGCGCAAACAACAGGCTTCAGATTTCATAGGAGATCTTTCTGTCGAGTATCAACTCACAGAAAATGGCTACTGGCGTACCCGCGGATTCCGGAAAAACACTTACGAAGGAATCATTGATGGCGAAATTATTGAAACCGGAATCTCATTGATCTTCAGCCGAAGCTACAACCAGTTTCACGAGATTTTTCAGAAACCGGAGGAAAATCAAGACAGCGATTATCCTGAGGATTCACCCGAAGATTCACCAGAAAGCGAGGAAAGTGATGAATAGAACCCTTTGGAAATATTGCCCGATATGGCTGTTTTTCCTGGCAGGTTTATTCCTTACAGGTTGCAATACCACTAAATATCTTGCGGAGAATGAGTCGCTGTATGTCGGCTCAAAGGTGGAGTTTGAAACCAGTCATAAAATTGAACAGGAACCGGAACTCAGAGATGAAATTGACGAAGTAATCAAACCAGAACCCAACCGGAAGATATTCGGTCTGCGTCCGGCATTGTGGATCCATTTTCAGGTAAAAGAACCCGAAAAACAAAAAGGTCTCAAGTTCTGGCTGAAATATAAACTCGGAAAACCGCCGGTGCTCATCAGCGAAGTAAGGCCTGAGTCCATCAGCAAACTCATTCAAAACCGCCTGTACAATCACGGATTCTTCAACTGCTCCGTAAACCATGAAATTGTCGATGCCGGATCCAAAAAAAAGCGGGTGATTTACACCGCCGTACTGGATCGGCCATATGTGCTGGACACGGTACTCTTTGAAAAAGACACAACCATTCTCGGAACAGAAATTCGATTTACCAATGCCCGAACTTTGCTGAGGAGAGGAAACCGATACAATCTCGAAACTTTTCAGAACGAACGTACAAGAATTGAGACAACCGTCAAGGACAGCGGTTATTATTATTTTAACACCGATCATCTACACATTGCCGCTGATACTACCATTGGCGACAAAAAAATGAATATATATCTGGGAGCTGGCAAAAACATTCCTCCCGAGGTGAAACAAGTGTACTATTTCGGTGAAATCGAAGTGTTCTCCAACTATCAGTTGTCTCATGGCGATGAACCACGACAGGATTTCGACAGCACGACATTTGAAGGGGTTGTTTTCTATGGTGATACCGTCTTGAATTATTTCCGGCCTCAGCCGCTGAAACGATCACTGTTTATTGAAGAAGGCGATAAATATTCGAGAATTGCACACGAACAAACGCTGAACAGGCTGATGGGTCTCGGAACTTTTAAATTTGCCGACGTACAGTTTATACAGGCCGGCGACAGCCTTTCCAATGTGCTGGATGCACAGATTTTTCTTACCCCGATGGATAAAAAGAACATCCGGGCAGAACTGGAAACGGTGAGCAAATCCAATAATTTTACCGGGCCGCGTCTGACGGCAAGCTGGCTGAACAGAAACATTTTTGGTGGAGCCGAATTGTTCCGGCTCGATTTCATGGGAGGTTTGGAAACGCAGTTGGGCGGAATATCCGAAGGAAGTACTTCCGGCGATTATTTCTCATACCAGCTCGGTGTTGGCGCCGAACTTCAGGTGCCACGGTTTCTGACACCCTTTGCCATCCGATACAACAGCCTGTTTGTGCCAAAAACCAATATCAAAGCCCGTTACGAGCTTGTGAATCGGGTGCAGTATTTTCAGCTCAATTCGGTTTCTTCCAGTTACGGATACACCTGGAAACCCAACCTGAATATCCAGCACGAACTCAATCCGGTGGCGATCACTTTTTCGCAACTTACTAAAACCAGTGAACAGTTTGATCAACTGCTCGAAGACAATCCTTTTCTTGAAAACAGTTTCGCGCAGCAATTTATCCTGGGGCCGGAATATACGTTCACGTACAACGATCAGGAAGATGAGGACTTCCGCAATCACACCTATTTTTCTGTCTCCGGAGATGTTTCCAATCCGTGGGGTGTATTGGGCGAAGTTTTTTCGACCTATGCCCGTTTCACTACCGATCTGAGATATTATTTTAAAGTCAGCAAGGGCAGCAAATTGGTGGGAAGAGTCTACACCGGAATAGGAATACCTTATGAACATTCTCAGCAATTGCCGTATGTGAAACAATTTTTCTCGGGCGGACCAAACGGCATTCGGGCATTTCGGGCGAGAACCCTTGGACCCGGGAGCTACAAGATTTCTGACGAGAATGTGACGATCGGGTTTCTGGATCAAAACGGCGATCTGAAACTGGAATTCAATCTCGAATACCGGTTCGACATCTATGGATTTCTGAAAGGTGCCGTCTTTGCAGATGCCGGAAATATCTGGCTCATGAATGATAATCCATCGCAAACCGGTGCTCAATTCAATTCCGAAACATTTATGGATGAATTGGCAGTGGGTGCAGGTGTGGGCCTACGTATGGATTTCAACTTTTTTATTTTGCGGCTGGATGTAGCCATGCCTCTGCGCAAACCTTATCTACCTGCCGGCAATCGCTGGGTGGCCAACTGGATCAAAGAACGCCCCGTGCTGAACATTGCCATCGGCTATCCTTTCTAAGAATTTTGAGTCAATACCCGCTGCAACACCTTTTCCATTTCTGCAGCATCAATATGCAAACCGGCCGCCACCGCGTACATCTGCTCCATTAATTCTTCGTGTGAAAGGGGTTCTTTACCGGTTGCAAGTTTTCCTTCGCGTTCGAAATATTCTCGCAATTCTTCAATCTTATTGGTGCGGAATCCTGCCACAGCCTTATTTTCGAGCGAAAACAACAACTGCTCGGGATTGCCATTGACTTGTTCGAGCAAGTCACCCACCGCATTGATATAATTGCCGGAAACGGCTTCAGATTTTAGCAAATCCGCCCGGTCAACCCGCTTCGGCCGACCGATTCGATACAGTTTCTGTAACTGATTCACCAACTCTGCCCGGCGACTGAGTTGATTAAAAACCGCAGGCCAGTCCTCTCCGGAAAAATATGGCGGTGTTTTCTCCATTGATTTTATCTGCACCCAATGGCGCAGTTGGTTGCGCAGACATTGATACAAAAATTCAGTGTCATCAGTTAGATACCATAAATGCAATTGACTGACCGGATGCATGATCAAATCAAAATGCGGAACTTTTATGGTCTCGCCGTATTGCCGGTGATCCACATTTTGAGGTTCCGGAATCACCTCTGTACTTTTTTCGGCCATACCGTTTTCAAGGCCGGTGAAATCAAATTCCTTTCCTTCAGTGCCTTCGAGAGAAATCACTTCAAAATCTACATCCGGATTTTGCTTCAGGTATTGCTGCCATTTATAAACTTCATCGCTCTGTGCAGTAAAATAAAACACCTGCCGTCCTGCCCTGCTGATCTCCACCAAAGCCTCGATGATGGCCTGCGCGCGTACATCGTCACTGTTCGCCAATAACTCGTCAGCGAGCAATGGAAGTCGGTAATGTTGTTCCTGCGTTTCGATGTATGCCAGCCGCACCGCCAGCAATAGTTGAATGCGCGTGCCGGTAGAAAGTTCACTTAAGCCGAGCCCGGTTCTTTTAACTTCATCGAATGCCCGGAAAGATTTATCGGCGCCATCCGGAATCAACAGCGAAAAACGCTGCCGGGTGATGGTTCGGAAAAGTTCGTCGGCGCTTTTGTAGAGCTTGGAATCGTTTTGGGCGTGATGTACAGAGCGCAGTGAATCAACCACCACCTGCCCCGTGTAGCGCAACAAATTTTCCTCAAACGCCGATTCGAGATTTTCGAATGCGGTATCTTCGTCATTGAGTGCTGACTCCAGATCGTGACTTTTTTTGTGCTTTTCTACAAGCGCCACAATTCCACCAATTTCATTGTGGAGTTGATCGCGGCGGATTTTGATTTCTGAATATCCGCTGATGTGTTGTTCCAGCTCTTCAGTACTCAACCCTTCGAGATTCAATTCTTCGGAATGATACAAGGAATGATTCCGAAGTTCCCGATCCAGATTTTCGGCTTTATGACGCGTCATTTCCGCTTCCCTTTCGGCTTTTAAATATGCCTCCAGCTGATTGTGCAGCATTTGCAGTGCATGTCTGTTGCGCCCCCCGATTTCCATCCGTTCGTAAACCGAATCAATTTTTTTGTTCAGTTTTTCACAATCTGCCAACTTCGAATCTTTCAATCTGCGGGCCACGCGAATCTGAACTTCGGCTTCGCGCCGTTTCTGTTCTGCGCGACGCAATCTTTCATAAACGGCCCGGGCGGTTGCGAAATCACCGGCAGAATCAATTTGCAAATCTTTCAAAATTGCATTGAAAGATTCAAGCTGGCTCCGGATGGATGATTCAGTGGTTTGCAACTCTGCCGAGGCTCCGTCACGTGCATCGCGTGCTTCCTGCCATTTGCAGGCGTTGGCCAGCATCCAGTACATTCCCGCAGCGCTTTCGGTATTTATTTGACCGGGAATAAATCCGAGGGCTTCGCGACTTTCAGCCAATGTTGCGTTAAAATTTTTCAGTTCCGCATCGGATCTTTTTTTCGCTTCCTTGCTGCGGGAAAGCTGTTCGTTCAAAGCCGATCTTTCTGCAATTACTTGTAAATGTCCGGCCAGAACTGAAATATGTCTGGCAATTTCTTCCGGATTCCAGTCGGATGGACGCGGAATATTGCTGTGTTCAAAATCCGTCCGGTACGCGTCTGCGGAATTTCCTGAAGTGCCCGAATTCCTTTTCCGAAGTGCAAAAAAAACAAGGATTGCGCTGACGATGGCAACGATAAAAATCAAACCCATCCAGTTTCCGAATACGCCGGCGGCGGTTCCGGCAATGGCCAAAGCACCAAACGCGTAAATTGTCCAACCCGGAATTCCCTCTTCGCTTTGCCCCTTTTGTTCCTGCAACCAGCGGGTTAAGCTGCGTATTCCATGCACCAGCTCATCCCGGTCTGACACGTCAGCAGAAAAACCCTCCAGTTTCTTTTCCAGTGATTCAATTTCCTTTTCGATTTCGGCTCCGGCTGCGCGCTCCTGATACGCCGCGAGCCATTCTTTTTCAAGCGGTTTAAGGTTGTCGATGGGCAATCCTTCCCACTCCGCTTCCGGATTCTTCAATTGCAGATTTTCTGCCGCATTTTTTAATTTTTCTCCGGTGCGGACAAGTTCAGCAGCAAAGGAGTTGCGGGCATTGGTCAGTTGCTCCAGTTCTGCGAGTATGCCGGCCATTCGATCTTCCAGTGCTTCCGGCAACCCCGACTCCGGCAAACCGAGCCGGTTCATTTCGTCGGTCAACTCCTGCAGGCGCGCTTCTGCTGTTCTGATTTCATTTTCGGCTTCCGAAAGTTCCAGCTCACAACTTTCTACCTGCGACAGATCCTGTGCAGCCAGATTTTTGAGCACAGCGGGAAAGGATTTCAAATGCGCTTTGGCATTATCCTTTTCCAAAGATGCCTGACGAAATTGAAGCGCCAGCTCAAACAACTTTTCCTTTCGAAGCGCTTCGTTCTTAACTTCCAGTTCGCGGTGCAGCCCGGCTAATTTTTCCTGCTCCCGGTGAAGTTTTTCCTGTTCCTGCGTCCGTTCCCGCACCTTCTTCCTGGCCGCATCCAAAGCCTTGTACTCCGCGAGACTTTTTGTACTGACGTGGTCATTGAATCCTGCCGAGCGGGCCGCAGCATCCAAATCATAACCACCGCTGAGCTGTCGATGAATTTCTGTTGCGAGTTCAGCGTCTTCGGCGCGCACCAACTCGTGCAACGCCAGTAAATAACGATGTCCTTCTTCTACCACAGGCCCCTGGAAACTTTGGCTGTGGCCATTGCGCTGCGCTTCTGCAAAACCGTGGTTCACCTGAAAAAGCCAGGCGTCTGAACCAACTTCTGCTTCGGCCCGCAACCAGTATTCAGAAGAATTTCCCGGCCAGACGACTTTTTGAATGGCCCGGGCCATGGAGCTTTTTCCCGACGCATTCGGACCGGTGACAATATTCAGCTGAGGCGAAAATTCCTGAGGAATCCGCAGTCCATCCGAAAATCCCGGCATTTTCGAAACGGTCAGTTTTTTAATATGTAATGCCTGCGGACTCACGCGTTTTGTTGCTGAATTAATTCACCGAGCAATCGTTTACAGGCATTCAGGATATAACTTTGCCTGCGTTCTTCTTCGGCTTTTAAAAAAGGCTGATCCTTTCCCCTGCCCTGTAATTCGCCATACGGACTGCCATTCTTAACAGCCGTAAATGCGGTTGTCCAGTGCTGTTCCATTGTCTGAAGCAGCGGCGTACTTTCATTGCGTTCAATGGCAAGGATAGCCTGCGCAATCAGGCCGGCCGGTGATGACTGTTTCGCCAGTTCATCGAGATTGGTAATGGCTGGTATCAATAAGTTGTTCACCTTCCGGACAGAGAGATGAATGCCGCGATAATCGTGGTAGTAATCGGCCGTGATTTCCCGCAGCGTAGCATCCACCAAATCGCGGTCGGCATGCTCTCCGGTGATGTCCAGATCAAGAATGAGCTGCTCCGTTCCATGACCGTATATTTCCGGTGAGGAACAGTATTCCTCAAAAGCATTCATTACGCTGTTTCGGATATCATTTGATGTAGGTGCCTGACTCAGATCAATTTTCAACGACTCATACCGAATGGCAGAAAGGGGAATTGATGAAGTTTGAATGTCGTTCCTGCTGTTGACTTCGATCAGCAATGCGCCGTGTACGCCTTGTTCTTTGGGACTTAATGCCTGAGGTGAACCGGGATACCTTATTTCACATCCTGGCAATTGCCATGTATTTGGTTTGTGAATGTGTCCCAGTACCCAGAGATTTACTCCGGTAGCCTGAAGCCGCGGAACTTCGAGTGGCGCGTACGGACTGTCGGCTTTGGCAACTTCGCCGTGCAGGATTCCGATTACCGGAATGGATGAATTGAGTTGATCGGTTGGAAAACCGGTCAATGGATCCTGAGGAAAGTGTTGTGTGGGAAACGACCATCCGACGAACTGGATATCGGTGCCGCTTTTTGAGAAATTTTCGATCTGCCAGGTTCCTTTTGCCCCGAGCAAATGAATTCCTTCCTCCTGTTCTGTGGAAAGTACATCCGGCAGCACGTCGAAATCGTGGTTTCCGGCGACCATGTAAACCGGAATTCCGGCTTCACGCAGTCGGGTAAATCCGCTTTGCAGCGGTCCGATGGCTTCGAAAAACCGGTTTTCCCGATCGATGATATCACCGGATAAAAGCAGCGCATCGACTTCCAGGTCGATGGCTTTTTGCACCAGTCTTTTCCAGATTTCATCCGACGGAAAAGCATTGGCCTGGCGCGGCAGCGCAGTTGAACTGCGGCCGAGGTGGATATCACCGGAAGCCAGTAATCGGATCATGCTCTGTTGAAAATGTGATCAGGTTAAGAAGCCCGAAAGTACATAACTGTGAGATTTTAAACCAGAAAATAGAGCGATCCGGCTGATCTGCGATATTATCAAACGATAACATTGCGGTGCAGCGGATGCTGTGCTGAGGTCTGGGGAATTTTCAAGCAAGATGGTTATGTGGGAAATTGAATGTAGAGCTTGTTTAATTAGTACCCCGAAGCAGCGCTTTGCGGGTAGGTCACACAAGCACCGCTGCGCTAATGCTTAAGAGAGGTAAGAAGTGGAACGGGAAAGGATTCGCGCACCAGCGGGGGAAAATTAAGGCAAAAGGCTTAACTTTGATATAACTAAAAATAGAAACATGGCAGTATCGGTTGACATAAAAAAAGAGTTAAAGCAATTGATTGAAAAGGAAAGCGATACCAGTATATTACAAGCCATTTTAACACTCTTATCTAAATCTTCGCTAGATAGTACACTAAAGGCAAAACTTACTGAACGAGCTTTGAAGTCGGAACAAGATATTTCATCTAAGCGAATTATGAGCAAAGAGGAAATAATTAAGCGCAGCAGCGATTTGGGAAAATGAAAATTTATTTCACCGAACAATCGCTCGTATCTCTGCATGAATCACTTGAATTTATTTCAGATCAAATTAGCGCAGAAAAGCTTCAACAGATTAGGAATCAAATCCTCAATGCAACTGACATCTTATTGAAAAACCCAAAGCTGGGACAGCCCGAAGAATATCTAACACATTTGAATTTAGGACATCGTCGAATTATTGAAGGACACTACAAAATTATCTACAGGGCCAAAGGACAGAGCATTTATGTTACGGATATTTTTGATACCCGACAGGATCCTAAAAAGATAAAAAGTTGATAAACAGCCGTAGTTAAAACCTAATCGACTGCGTGCAAGATAGGGTTATTTGGGTTTTGGGTGCATGATACACGAGCACCGCTGCGCTAATGCTTAAGAGAGATAAGGAGTGGAACGCGAAAGGATTCGCGCACCAGCGGGGGTTTTCATCTGTTTCTATGAATGGTTTCAGAAATTTTTATTGGTGAAGTTGACTTTCTTATTTTGGACTGCTTGAAGCCATACAAATCCTCTTCTTTGTAATCAGACGAAAAATGCTTTCGAAGCGGACTATCACAAAATAATACTTTGCGATCCAAATTTTCACGAATGAAACGACAGAGATCTCCAGCTTCCTTTCTTGGAAATCGATAACCAAAAATTACTCTTTTAATTTTTACCTGTGGATATAATTTTTTCAAATCCCATTTGGTAGCATTTAACCCTTCTAGTGATTTGAACTTCTTCCATTTATCCGACTCTAAATCCAAAACATGATAATCTGTCGGATTTCCATTTCCTGATACATCAAAATGTATATCGTTATCATTTCGTTTCTTTTCCGCGATTTTATAATCACTTACGTGAACACTTCCTCTCAAGGAATAAATTAATCTAACTTCTTTTTCAGATTGGTAAATGGCTCTTTTACGGCAAGCTTTTACTATTTGAAATGCTCTTTCGAGGTTGGTTAGAGAAAGCCCTTTTCGAAGCATAAATTCATTACAGCCATTCCACCATTTTTGCAATTCCACTAAATCCTTCTTACCATAATAAACCGGACTTAAATGATATTGGTACCAATGGGCCGCTTGCCTCTTCTGAAACTCTAGTTCAATGGCT
>CALDPJ010000424.1 GCA_937911795.1 uncultured Flavobacteriales bacterium
GATCGACCGCAGGTGTTGGCACCGTCTGAAAGTAGTTTGTGCGATCGAGCCAGGTCGTGGCATTAAAGCGTGAGCCGTGTTCCATCAAACTCTGGGCAATCTGGGTGCCTTTTTCTTTGTTAAAGGTCGGCGTGCCTTTAAACAGCATGTGCTCCAGATAATGCGCCAGTCCGGTGGCATCAGATGGATCCTGTTTGCTTCCTGTACGAACCGCAATCTGTGTCACCACGCGTGGCTCATCCTGGTTTACAGACATGTAAACCTTCAGCCCGTTGTCGAGGGTGTAGATCTGAGCGCCGAGTGGGTCACCCTCTACCGTTTGATATTCGTACTTCGCTTCTTTTTCTGTGTTGGTTGATTCGTTACACGAGGTAACTCCCAACACCATAAATGCCAGGGCGGAAACCCGGACCAGATTTTTCAGATTCATGGTAGATATTGCTTGTTAGTAAATGTCCAGGTTCAAATTCCCGGAAAGTTTGCCAAGGTTCGGATTTTTCTTCACCATGGCTTCAAATTTTTGACTATTGGTATACAGGGCTGTTGGTTGGTCGGATTGTTCTATTTCGAACGCGATCTCAATGTAGAAATTGTTCAGTTTTTCGCGTAAAAAATCGAGCATTTCACCTTTTTCACGGTTGAGTTCCAATTCCTGTGCAGAGTTTTTAATCTGCAATTTCAATTGGTGATTCTCCAGGATTTCGGGTTCCGAAAGCGTCAGGGTAGAATAGAAGCTTTCTCTCCCGCCTTCGCGCATTTTGCGGGCATATTCCTTCCAGACCTGCATCAGTTGCTTGTGGTCAAAAGAATCGGCCGGTCGGTTGGTGTCGGCAGCGTTTTCTTCTTCTGAGCCAATTTTATCCGGGACATCTTCTTCCACCAATCCCGCAGAAATAGAAACCGACGCCGACTGGAATTTGGTCATGAATTTTTTTCGTTGAAGCGTTTTGGCAGCGTCAACGGTTTTCTCTGTGGATTCGGGAATGGGAGCAACGGGTTGCGCCTCCGGTTTTACGGTTTCATGGTTTGCTACAGGTTCGGGCTCCGGAGCAGGAACAGGTTGCGGATTTTCTTTGGGGGCGGGAGCCGGTTCTTTGGCTTCAACCGGATCCGGTACAGCTTGCGGAGATTTTACTTCGGATGATGCAACGGCAACCGTAGGTGTTTTTTGAGGTGCTGATGTTGCGGTAGTTACCTGTTCACCGGAATTGTTACTGCTTTTTTTTTCAGTGATGGCACAGAGTTTCATCAGCGCAAACTCAACCAGCAGCCGTTTATTCTTGCTGCTTTTATATTGAACATCCGCATCGTTCAATACTTCGAGCGCCTTGAAAATAAACCGTACCGAGCAAAGTTTGCTTTGCTCCTGGTATCGCTGCCGGATGGAATCACTGGTTTCAATCAGTGCCAGCGTTTTTGGATTGTTGCACATCATTAGGTTCCGGAGATGCTGTGCCAGCCCGACAATGAAATTATGACCGTCGAAACCTTTGTTGAGGATTTCGTCAAATACCACCAGGCTGGCCGGTATCTGGTGCGCAACCACATGTTCGACCATCCTG
>CALDPJ010000425.1 GCA_937911795.1 uncultured Flavobacteriales bacterium
CTTCCACCGACGGAATGACGGCCGATTGGTGTCATCTACCCTATGAATTTCTTGCTGAAATCAGCAATAAAATAATCAATCGCGTGAAAGGCGTGAACAGAATTGTATATGATATCAGTTCAAAACCCCCGGCGACCATTGAGTGGGAATAGCCTGAAATACATCCTGATCCTGTGCTTCATGTGGAGCCAGTTGACGCTGAGCGCGCAGGAAACGCGGAAAATTGACGGACAGCGCTATCAGGTGCATGTCGTAGAAAAAGGACATACTCTGTTTGCCATCAGCAAGAAGTATTCGATAGCCATCGATCAGATCATCCTTCACAATCCCGGAGCAAAAGATGGATTGAGCATTGGCGAAGAGATTCTGATTCCACTGAGTGAAATCGACAAGAAAGCGGCGCGTGACAATCCACCGGAAATGGATGGTCAGTATCTGGAACATTTGGTAGAGCGCAAGGAAACGCTGTTTTCTATTTCCAAAAGATACAATGTCGAAATTAACAGCATTCTGGAACACAATCCGGAGGCCCAGGAAGGACTGAAACCGGGGCAGAAACTCCGAATTTTCGTGGGAGATATTCCGGTGAAAAATCAGGAGGTGATTGTTCCGGCCCAAAAGGATAGTCTGGTTTTGCACAAAGTGAAACCGAAAGAAACGCTGTATGCTATTTCAAGAATTTATAATGTTTCGATTGATTCGTTGCGCACCTTAAACGAAGGAGTCGAAGAAAGTTTAAGAGAAGGCTCGGTTATTCGGATACCGCGTTATACAGAGGAGTACCTGACCGGAAGAGACAGTCTTTCGACAGATGATGTGTACCCTGAATTGTCTGGCACGCGTACATCTTATCACGTAGCGCTGATGTTGCCGTTTTCCACAGAAATTCAGGACAGTCTAAGTGCAGGGCCGAATATGTCTGGTGATATGCGCATTTATACCCTCACCAGAATTGCTGCCGAAATGTATCGCGGAGTGTTGATGGCTGCAGATTCACTGGTAAACAGCGGACTGAACCTCGACCTGCACGTGTATGATGTAAGCGATGATCTGATCGCGCTCGATGATCTCCTGAAGAAACCGGAAATGAAAACCATGCACCTGATCATTGGCCCGTTGCACCGCGAGAGCTATGAGATGGTTTCAAAATTTGCGGCTCCGCTCGGAATTCAGGTGGTGGCACCGGTTCCCAATCAGAAATTGAATACCCAATATCGCGGTAGTTGTATTGTGCATTCCAATGCCCTTGAACAGATTCGGTTTTTAGGCCGGTACGTGTCGCGCATGCATTTCACCAACAATGTTGTGCTGGTAGACAGCGATAAGTTTACCGATTATGATTTCGTCCATGCTTTTCTGGGGTCGTACCAGACACCATACGGCAAGGAAGATACCATACGTGCCGTGAAGCTCGAAAAGTACGGCATAGAATCGGTAAAAAGGCAGTTGGTGAAAAATGGAAAAAATATCATTGTGGTGCCTTCGTCCGACCTGGGATTTGTAAGCGATTTTATGAATCGGCTCAGCAATATCGACCGTGATTTCGACATTCAGGTAATCGGCATGGAGAAGTGGCTGGATTACGAAAACATCGATATGCAGTATAAAAACAGATTCAAAGTTACGGTCCCTTCTGCTACCTTCCTGGATTTTGAATCACCTGCCACCGAAGCTTTTATAGAGCGATATCGCAACGCGTATGAACAGGAACCGGCCAGCGATGGTTATGCTTTTCTGGGTTTTGACGTGGCCTACTATTTTATGAATGCGCTAAAAAAATACGGGCTTGATTTCCCACGGCATTATGCCGATTTAAAACACCAGGGGATTCACGTTGGATTTGATTTTCAGCAACAATCCACCGGAACCTTAAACAAGCATATTTATCTGTTGCAATTCGATGACTACCGCCTGAAAAGATTGAACTAATGCCCGATAAAAAAGAAATAGCAGCTGCTTTTAAAGTGCTTCAGGATGAGATTTGCAGCGGTGTTGAACAGTTGGATGGAAAGAGAAAGTTCGAAGAAGATCAATGGAATCGTCCGGGTGGTGGTGGTGGCCGTTCAAGGGTTATCGTACACGGCGATTTACTGGAAAAAGGCGGTGTCAATTTTTCTGAAGTAAGCGGAGAATTACCAGACGAGGTAGCAAGAGAGTACGGTAGTTCGGTGAACGGTTTTTTTGCAACCGGAGTGTCGATTGTTCTTCACCCCAACAATCCGTTTGTGCCGATTATCCACATGAATGTGCGGTATTTCGAAATGGACGATGGCTTGTGTTGGTTTGGCGGAGGAATCGACCTGACGCCGCATTACATTTTCCCCGAAGATGCGGTTGAATTTCACGAGCAACTAAAAAACCTTTGTGACCGGTTTCACCCATCATTTTATACCGAACACAGCGCCTGGGCCGATCGTTACTTTTATCTCAAACACCGCGGAGAATCGCGCGGAATAGGGGGCGTATTTTTTGACCGGTTAAAACCCGGTGAGCCGATTTCCAAATCAGAATTGCTCGAATATGCCCTTGCGCTTGGCAGATCTTTTGTCCCGCTTTACACCCAGGTCGCAGAAAAGTCCCGCCACCGGACATTCAACGAAAATCACAAACAGTGGCAGAAACTCCGACGGGGCCGTTATGTTGAATTCAATCTCGTGTGGGATCGTGGCACACGCTTCGGGTTGTTGACTTCAGGACGAACCGAATCCATTCTGATGAGCCTGCCAGAGGAAGCCATGTGGTTGTATGATTACAAACCGGAAAAGGGGAGTGCGGAAGAAAAGACGTTGAAATATTTGCAGAAAAAGCAGGATTGGCTCGGTTAGAGAATGGGAATGAACCTATTCCTC
>CALDPJ010000426.1 GCA_937911795.1 uncultured Flavobacteriales bacterium
CTCACTTCGTTAGAAGCAGGCACGCCAACCAGTACCGGAGCGAGGGTATCGGCAACAGTTATGGTTTGAATGTATTTAACAAGATTTCCACATTCATCAACAGCATCGTAAGAACGGCTGATGATCATTTCACACTCATCACCGATTTCAATATCATCGGCGAAAGTGATGGTAACCAATCCACCGCAGTTGTCTTCAGCCTCAAGTTGAGAAGCGTCAGGAGCAGGAATTTCATCGTAGCACTCGAAGAAAAGATCTTCAGGTATTACAGTGAATACTGGTGGAGTAGTGTCTTCAACAGTGATTGTTTGCGTCGTGATATTCATGTTACCACAATCGTCAATCGCAATACAGGTGCGCTCGATGGTGTAGAGACACTCAGTCTGCTGATTGTTTCCTTCACATTCTTTATCAACATTCACATCACCGTGGCCAGATACGACCTCACCATTAAGGATACCTTCGTATTCGAACCATCCGGACATTCCGAAATTGGCGTTTTTGTTATTGGCTGCCCAACCACACTGGAATCCATATAGATAGTTGGCTGGCATGTGAGAGAGTTGCAGGAATGAACCAGCATAATCTCCGGCACCAATCAGGAATGAATTGTTGTTGTCCATTTCGAAGTATGACCAGTCGAGGTAGTTGTTACCTGCTAGCAGCGCATCGTCTTTGTAATCACGTCCGAGGGCGCTCCAGTCTGTCCAGTTGCGCTTGTTCTCCAGACGGATAAACACTTCCCATTGCTGAGCAGGATTTGCACTTGCTTCTACCGTTCCGGTAATGATGGCAGAACCATCATTGAAAACCTGCATGGTTCCCGGAGTAGAGAAGAAGTAATGGTCAGGAGCACCGGGTAAATCAAACATTACGATTCCCCAGTCAATTCCGAGACCTACTGCATCGGTAAGAATACAGGTTGTGTCACCGGTTTCGGTTGAGATTTCAAAAGAAATTACCTCTACATCATCGTCGCAGTTGTCTGTAGCAGTACATCCAAGGAATGGCGGTACATCTTCAGGACATTCTACTGTAATATCTTCCAGTTCTTCATTGAATACCGGAGCGGTTGTGTCAGCATAAGTGAATATCTGAGTGCATTCGGCAAAGTTGCCACAGCCGTCGGTTGCACGGTAGGTACGTGTAATGGTACCTGCGCAGTCGCCGCCTTCTGTTACGTCACCAATCCAGGTAACTTCAACATTTGAGCAATCGTCGTTGGCAATAACGCTGGTTACATCCGGTGCCGGGATGTCGGCTTCGCATTCAAAGTTTTCACCTGGTAGACACACAATTGTAGGTGCTTCGGTGTCCTGAATATAAACCGTTTGAGAAACTGTAGTAGTGTTTCCGCAGTTGTCGGTAGCAATCCATGAGCGGCTGATGATTTCAACCGTCGGACAATCGTCAGAGATAGCAATGGAGCTGATCATTGCGATTTCAACGTCCTCGTCACAGTTGTCAGTAACGGGGATTGGATCCATCGACGGATATGCGTCACCACAGTTCACATAGAGGTCTTCAGGTTCGTAAGCAAATACAGGTGCTTCGATGTCACTGTAGGTGATTGTTTGTGTGCATTCCGTATAGTTTCCACATACATCTGTTGCGCGGTAAGTGCGGATAATGATTCCAGAACACTCATCTCCGTCGGTAACATCCCCTTGCCATGTAATGGTCACGTCGCTGCAGTCGTCATTTGCAATTACCAATTGAACATTTGGCGTAGGAATATCTTCTATACATTCAACAGCAATATCGTCAGGGCAGGAAATCACAGGAGGAGTTGTGTCCACCATCGTGATTACCTGTGAAATAGTTGTACTGTTTCCGCAATTGTCAATAGCTGTCCATGATCGGGATATGATCTCCAGTGAAGGACAGACAGAAGAAATACTGATCGAACTTGCCATTACCACTTCCACATCGTCATCACAATTATCTGTAGCAGGAATGGATTCCATTGGAGGAATTACATCGCCACATTCAATTGTCAGATCTTCGGGCTCGAAATCAAACACCGGATCAGTGGTATCGATAAAGTTGATTATCTGGGTGCATTCTGTGAAGTTTCCACAGGCATCGGTAGCACGGTAGGTGCGAATGAAAGTTCCTTCGCAGTCGTCGCTGTCTGAAGTATCTCCTTCCCAGGTGATGATTACATCGCTGCAGTCATCGCTGGCAATTACCAATTGAACATTTGGAGCAGGAATGTCTTCAATACATTCAACTGTAAGATCATCCGGACAAGTAATTACCGGTGGAGTTGTATCCACAATAGTAATTGTCTGAGTGATGCTTGTGCTGTTTCCGCAGTTGTCGGTAGCTGTCCAGATACGTGTGTATACTTCTGCACATTCATTGCTGTCACAACCAGTGATTGAACCTTCGAACAGGAAGTTGTGTGATTCTCCAGTGCCGGTAATTGAACCCACAATAAGAGAACCGTCGATGTGACCGTTATTAAAGTTAACGGAGGCATTTGGTGCAAGTAAGGTTCCTTTAATTCCAATTCCGCTAATGTTAACAGAACCGGCTTCATATAGGTTCCAGATTACCTTTTTGCTGTCGACATTGGTGAAAATCTGGAAGTTTGACATGTCTACGCTTCCACCACTCACGTTGATAATAACCGCATCAGCAGATTCACAGCCATTGATATAAATCCCATTGGCATTATTCACAGATGCTGCATCAATTGCAAAAACATTGGAACCTGTACCTTGACATGTGAAGGTGATTGTTCCATAAGATTCCTGGGTTGTGCCATTAACTTCCAGATTACTTAGACTGGTAGAGGCATTTACCGCTGAAGTATGCAATTCGTTACAATCAACAGGTAGAGCAGTATTGGTGTTTAAATCACCATCCAATACATTAAATCCAACAGTGTTGGCTGTGCCAGAAACAATTACATCTCCGCTAAATACCTGTCCATTGGTGTATTGTAAGTTTCCACCTACCAGAAGAGATCCTCCTTCAATTCCATTCAGGGTCGAGGCAACACCATAGTTGGTGAAACTGGCATTTCCACAAATCAGAGCTTTCCCTTCAATATCTGAGTTAGACATTGACGCGTCTCCAAAAGAAATCAGATTGAATTGTGCGAATTCCTGAATGATTTCGCAGCTGGAATCTCCACCTGATATTGTTTCGTACGAAATAGTAACATCCGAATCGCAATTATCGGTAGCGATAACATCAGCAGGTTGTGGGAGGTCATCTCCACAAGCGAGTGTAAGATCTTCCGGCTGTGATTCGAATACCGGAGCTTCAGTATCGGAGTATGTAATTGTTTGTATGCACTCAGCATAGTTTCCGCATTCATCTGTTGCGCGGTAGGTGCGGATGATGGTGCCTGAGCAATCGTCGCCATCAGAAACATCTCCTTCCCAGGTGACCACAACATCGCTGCAGCCATCGGTGGCAACAATCAATTGAACATTTGGAGCCGGTACGTCATTTGCGCATTCAACTGTTACATCATCGGGACATTCGATTACCGGAGCGCCGTCATCATTAATGGTGATGGTTTGCTGACAAGTAGCCGTATTTCCATCTGTATCTGTGAGGATCCAGGTTCTGACGATAACTGTAGGACAAGATCCTGTTGCTTCGTCTTCCCAGGTTAAATCAGCTATTTCGGGGCAGTCGGGATTTGGGATTTGGTAGGAGGCATAACCAGTGTTATCCGGGTGGATGGATTCGCCACATTCCAGTTCAATTTCCGCGATGGCTATACAAAATACCTGCAGTTCGCCCACACAGTCATCCTGAGGATCACAATCCAGAATACTTCCTGTGTCTTCACCATCTACATAGCTCTCATTAATGTCAGAGAGCGTTTCAGTAATTTGAGAAGGAGTGTAGCTGTTGTCACAACCTCCTATTACATTGTTCGCAATGACAAGGAAATCGCTTACGGTCATTCCGGCAAAATCTCCGGACATGATGTTCAGGTCCTGAAGATTCGAAATTGCCTGTCCGAAATTAGGGTCGTAATTGTCGAAACCAACGCTCAGTGTCAGCGCAACGAGGTGACCTGCAAATACGTTTCCTAATGAGTTTGGATTGGTGTAATTAGCTGTTAGCACAGCAGGCTGTCCTCCGGAAGGAAGGAATGCCTGTACGGCGGCCGCAGATGTCAATTCAAGTTGGAACCCGCCGGCACAGCCGATGGTTAATCCCGCAGGGAATGCTCCGTTAAAATTGGCATCACGATATACTCCCGGATTGTTTCCGGCAGCCGGAGCTCCCCAACCACCTGGTGTTTGAGTGCGGTATATGGCTCCGTCTTCACAGTCTGAAGGTTGACTTACGGTACAATTAATTTCCACCTGGCAATCAGATGAATTCATGTCGGTAATTACAGCGGTGTAAGTTCCGGCTACCAGGTTTTCGATCGTGGTCGTTGATGCAGAAAAACCGTTGGGTCCACTCCAGATGATAGAGTAGTCGTCACTACCGGCGATGATCGGAGACAAAGTTCCATCGTTACCGCCGTGGGTTGTGACATCAGTCCCTGCGCATTCTGCAGTCAGCTCACATTCTTCTTCACCACAGGCAGCATTTCCTTCTCCGTAGATGCGTACGTTGTCAATACCCCATTTTCCGAGTTGCAGCAGACTTGCTTGTCCTTTTGCGCGGAAACGGATCTGGAAATCCTGATCGATACCCGAAGAAAGGTCAATTATTTTTTCTCCGTCAAGACCTCCCTGGGTAGATGAGAATACATGCAGTAAATCCCAATCGTTTCCACCATCGGTAGAAATTTCTACTTTGAGGTATTGCGTGTATCCATAACTTCCATCGATGTGTTCGAGGCAGAAGCTGAGGAAGAGGTCTTCCATACAGCATGCATGAATGGTTGGGCTGGTCATTGATTTAGAGTAATTACCCAGCAACCAGAAATATTTGAAATAGGCGTTCGGAGCTTCAACTTCCGGACAAGATGGTGTTCCGTAGCTTCCAACATTCCACAGTGGGCCGTAATTCCAGGTTCCGGTGGCATAGTCTCCACTGTTGCTACCCGGACTCCAGTCGTACTCAAAAAGAGTTACTTCACCGGATGGATGCTCACAATACCCACCTTCATCAGTAGGTTGTTCAACCTCGCATTCGATGGTAACCGTACAATCGTCACCATTGAGATCAGTAATAACAGCGGTATAATTTCCGGCATAGAGATTAGTGATGGTAGTAGTGTTGGCGCTAAATCCATTAGGGCCAGTCCAGATGATTTCGTAGTTGTCGCTTCCGCTAATCACCGGTGAAATGGAACCGTCATTACCGCCGTAAACGCTAACATCTGTACCTGCGCATTCGGCGCTAATGTCACAAACAAAAGGCTGACAAGCAGGATCAGCTTCTCCTCTGATAACTACATTGTCAACGCCCCATTTTCCATTTTGATACCAGCCATTTCCTTTGGCGCGGAATCGGATCTGGAAATCACCTTCAATTTCAGGTAAAGACAAAGTTTTTTGACCGTTAAGTCCATACTGGTTAGAAGTGTAAATTTCAATGTATTCCCAGTTTGAACCTCCGTCAGTTGATATCTGGACTTTGAGATATTGGTTGTTGGAATTTCCTTCATGTTTCAGACAGAATTCGAGTTGCAGGTCATTCACACAACAAGCATGAATGGTTGGGCTGGTCATTGAACGGTCGTAATTGCCGTTTAAGTCGTAGTATTTAAAATAAGCATTGGGAGTATTGGCGCCATAACAGTTTGGAGAAACGTGTGATCCCACTTCCCATTTAGAGTCATAATTCCATGAACCGGTAGAATAGTCGCCATTGTTGCTTCCATAGCTCCAGGTTTCAGTGAAAAGAATTACATCATCGTCGGTATGCTCACAGTAATCGCTTTCTTCTTCAGGCTGATCGACTGTACATTCAATAGTTGTTTCGCAGTCGTCGCCGTTAAGGTCGGTGATGGTAGCGGTATAAGTTCCGGCGACCAGATTACTGATATTCGTAGCTGTAGAATTAAAACCATTGGGCCCGGTCCATGAGACAGAGTAGTTGTCAGAACCGGTAATGTTTGGTGAAAGAGATCCGTCGTTTCCGCCAAATACAGAAACATCGGTTCCAACACATTCGGCTTCAATTTCACAAACATAAGTGTCGCTGCACGCCGGATTCGCTGTTCCTGTGATTTCTACATTATCAATTCCCCATTTTCCGTCCTGATAGTAGCTTGTATTACCTTTTCCGCGGAAACGAATTTTAAAATCTCCATCGATTGCCGGAAGCGAGATGTTTTTCTGGCCACTCACTCCGCTTTGATTTGAACTGTAGTAAGCCAGCAGTGTCCAGTTGCTACCTCCGTCGGTAGAAATTTCGACTTTCATGTAATGGGTATTGCCGTAGCTATTACCCTGGTGTTTCAGACAAAAATTTAAATTCAGGTTTTCCACACAGCATGCATGGATGATTGGACTAACCATGGATTTGTTATAATGTCCACTGAAATGGCTGTATTTAAAATATGCGTTAGGTGAGTTTGAACCGTAGCAATTCGGAGAGGCATGCGAACCAACATGCCATTTGTGTCCGTAATTCCAGGTACCGGTAGAGTAGTTCCCGTTGTTTCCTCCGTAGCTCCAGTTTTCTGAGAACAGTACTACATTTTCTGAAGCGTGATCACAATAATCTCCTTCTCCCTGAGGTTGTTCCACCACACACTCGATGGTGGTTTCACAATCGTCACCGTCGAGGTCGGTTATAGTTGCCAAATAAGTTCCCGCAACCAGATTGTTGATGTTGGTTGAGTTGGACGAAAATCCATTTGGTCCTGTCCATTGAATCGAGTAGTTACTCGTTCCTGAAATGATTGGTGAAATTGAACCATTGTTTCCACCGTAAACAGAAACATCGCTACCCGAGCATTCGGCAGCGATTTCACATACAAAGTTACCGCAGTTAGTATCTGCTTGTCCTTTTACCTTTACATTATCAATTCCCCATTTTCCATCCTGATAAGAATTTACATTTCCCGTCGCACGGAACCGGATTTTGAAATCCTCATTTTCGGCTTGCGGTATAGAAATTACTTTTTGACCATCCAATCCGCTTTGGTTCGAAGCAAATACTTCTACCAGATCCCAATCATACCCTCCGTCGGTAGAAATCTCTACTTTCAGGTATTGAGGACTTCCGTAACTGGATCCCTGATGCTCCAGACAAAATTTCAGTGTCAAGTCTTCCACACAACAAGCGTAAATCGTAGGGCTAACCATCGACTTTGAATAGTTGCCGCACAGGTGGTCGTACTTGAAATAAGCATTAGGATAATTGGATCCATAGCAATCCGGAGACGCATGTGACCCTACATTCCATTTGGAGCCATAGCTCCAGTTACCACTCGAAAAATCACCATTGTCGCACCCGTAGCTCCAGTTTTCTTCGAAAAGAGTTACAGATCCCGGATCATGATCGCAATAGTCATCATTGTCGTTGTGGCCCCAGCCATGAGCAGAAACAGAAGAGCCTCCAGCCATCATTAGCAGGCAACAACAAAATAAAACTGCCCGTAGCAGATTCGCTACGGGTTGGGTTGTTGTCGTAGAAATTGTTTTCATAACTTTAAAAGGTTGGTTCTTAATGGAATTGTAAAGTTGATTCATGTGTTTACTTCTTCTTTTGTATGATAAGTAGACGTTAACAGTTTGGCTAAAAATTTTTTCGCTTCATGGTTGAATAGCTTGATTTTATCGACCAATGGCTAAAATTTTCGGCTAAATTATAGAAAACGGATACACTTGTCAATACTCGGTCAAAAAAAATATCGAAGAAAGCTGTGTTTTCGTCGTAATTATAGTTTAATTCATGGGTTGATTTTGCCTCCGGGGGCAGCAGGAGCATCAACGGCCATGCAGGCGGAAGGAGATTATCTGGTGTTTATATAGAATTCGCAAAAAAAAATGGATTTTTTTTTGCGGTCGTTATACATGAGGGTGATTAATCTTCATTAAATCAGTAATTGAAGAAACTGATCAAGCAACATGGGCACAAAAAAAAAGAGGCTGCCTCCATTGAGACAGCCTCTTTTTAGAAAAAATTGCTTGGTGAACTAAACTTTATACGAGCTTAACATTAACCGCATTCAATCCTTTTCTTCCTTCTTTGAGGTCGAAGCTAACTTCGTCGTTTTCTTTAACCTCATCGATGAGCCCAGATACGTGTACAAAGTACTCTTGATCTGTGGCGGTGTCTTTAATGAATCCGTATCCTTTGGAATCATTGAAGAACTTTACTGTTCCGTTGTTCATGATAAAAAATGTAATAATTAATAATGCACAAAGGTAGATAAAAAAAGATACGGTGCTCCATATTGTTGATTTTTGTTGTGTTACCGACATCAGAAATTAGCAGACAGCGACAATATAAAGTTCCGTCCGGCAGCAGATATTCCCGAACTGTACGGCCTGTAGCGTTGATCGGTGATGTTTTCCA
>CALDPJ010000427.1 GCA_937911795.1 uncultured Flavobacteriales bacterium
AAACTGGCCATTTCGAATGTTTCTGACTCAGGACTTGATTCAGGTGTATTCCTCGAAAAAGGAAGTTTCACCTCGCACGCCACCGTTTCTATCGACGCAATGCCGGTAGCGGGAGGATTTGAAATAGGAGAAAACGATTTCAATGACGGAATTCTTGCAGGTTGTTCAGACGCCCGCTTCTGTTTAACTCGAAATGACACTATAGGTATTGACACTGCTTATTTTGATGTAGGTGGTTCGGCAATAGCTGGAATACAATATATTTTACCTGAAGAAGAATATGTTATTTTTCAGGAAGGAGAAGACACCATTTGTTTCGACATTATCAGCGTTGCCAATGACCTGGGAGCGCAGGTAGATTCCCTTACTTTTATTGCCTCATCCATAGATGAATGTACCGGTGATACAGTATTTACCAGTGCGAGTATAGACATCTATAATGAGTATAGTTTTGATGTAGAGACCGAAGATATTATCATCGAGTGCCCCACTGATTTAGTACCCATATCAGCGACTGGCAGCCAGGGACTTTCACCTTACTCGTACTCATGGGCCCTGGAATCAGACCCGGATAATATTATCGGGGAGGGATCCACCATTGTTGTAGAACCTCCAACAGGAGGTGGCTCCGATACTTACATTGTGACCGTAATGGACTATTGTGGTTTAGCACCTGAAACAGCTACTGTAACAATAACCGATGGCACCCAGCCTGGTCCGTTTATATCCATGAGTCCAACTGATACCATCAACTGTGTTGGCCAAACAGCAACATTGACTGCAGTCGGATCCATGGGTCATGGAGAGTTGGATTATTACTGGAGCACCGGTGATGAAGCTCCTGTTACAACCGTTGCTCCGGATGGTTCTCAAACTGTCAGGTGGTATCATGTTACTGTTATTGACGAATGTAGCGTAGTTGCAACCGACTCTGTAGCAGTATATTTTATTCCACTTGAAATACCATTGGCTGATGCGGGCCCGGATCAAACTGTATTGTGTGCGGGTGATGAAATTACACTGACGGGTTCTGCAAGTGACGGGGCCGAACCGTATCAGTATACATGGCAATTCAGCGGTCAAACTCAGATTTCACAGAGTATTACCCACGCTCCAACCGCAACAACCACCTACTACCTTACTGTTAGTGATGATTGCCAGGGAGTATCACTCGTAGATTCAGTTATCGTAACAGTTCCGGTATACGATCCGATTACTATCAATCTACCTGCTCCAACCTCTGTTTGCCCGGGTGAAGCACATGTAATTTCAGCCGATGTAAATGGAGGTGCTGGAAATTTCGAATTTGAATGGAGTACCGGATCTGGTAATTCGTCTATAATAGTATCACCTGAAAATTTTGGTCCCACTCAGTACACTCTAACAGTTACCGATCAATGTGGCGCATTGCAGAATGCAACAACCACTGTTACCGTTCCGGTGTATGAGCCAATCGTGGTGACACCCGGCTCCAAGCCTTCCTGCACTGGAGATTCATTCACCCTTTCTGTAACTGATATTAGCGGCGGCGCAGGTAGCAGCATAAATGATTTCAATTATGTATGGCAAGGCCCCGGACTTACCGACAGCACCGGGTTTACAACCGACGGAACACTAACACTCAACCATGCTGAACCGGGATTGTACACAGTTTTTGTTACCGATGTATGTCTTAACGCCGGAACTGCCGATGTAGATGCTGATCTGATCGGAATTGAATTCATACCCAACATCATTACTCCTAATAACGGAGACAACATCAATGACCAGTTTGTGGTGCCAAGTTCATCCATATTCGACACCAAAGTCACAATCCTTGATAGATGGGGTAAAGTGGTTTTCGAAAATGACCGATACATTTGCGACCAAACTGATCACGATGATCCATCTACCCTGATCAACGGCAATTGCTGGGATGGTGATGACAAACAAGGCGATGTATTCTATTACATTATTGACGTAGATAACGGGGTCTGTACCTTCCAGGGAACATTACACGTACTGGATAATAATTAAGAGTCTTCTCAACGAATCATTTAAAACTCCCCGCTCACCACGGGGAGTTTTTTGTTTCAGGCGCGGGGCAAGTAAACGCTGAACCGCACTTTACCTCCACTTACTTCGAGGTTTACTTTTCCGTGGTGTAACCCGGTCAAGGCTTTAACCAAATATAAGCCTACCCCCGTTCCTTTGGCAGACCTCGTTTCTTCGTTGCCCGACCGGAAGAACTTTCTGAATACCTGCTTCTGGTCCTCCACAGATATGAACCCTTCGCTTTCTACTACAAGCTGTACCCGGTTTTCATCCTGGCTCAGGTGAACCACCACATCAGAACCAGCTGGTGAATATTTTACCGCATTTTCGAGCAGATTCAGAATGATGGTCTCCAGAGCAACCGCATCACCCATTACCGATGGCGAATCCTGGCTGGATAGCTGAAACGTATGTTGTTTTTCGTCCAACGATTTAATCGTATCAATGCTGTTGCGAACAATGGGTAATATTTCCAGTTTCAGAGCTGAAACCTCTACTCCTGCATTTTCCAGTTGAGTAGCCAGCAACAACTTATCTACCAGCTTCTCGAGCCTTTTATTACTGGCCAATGCTCGAATGGTCAATTCAGCCTGTTGATCGGGTTCCACTTTCCGCTTTTGTAACGTCTGAAGATACAATTGTGTCGCTGCAATCGGGGTTTTTAGTTCATGGGTTACGGAAAGTAAAAAATTGTGTTGCAAGCGAGCACGACGTGCATCGCGCTTCATATATCGAGCCGTCCATACCATTCCGGCAATCAACAGCAACAGAAAAATCAGTCCTTCACCGATGATCATATACCGTTTTCCCGTAAGTTCACTTTGTAAATCTACTTGCCCGTCGACACCCCACGCCAGGTGCAGCTCCTGTTTCAGGTGATAATAATCCGTATTCAGGCTCAGCAACAAATACGCCCACCACAAAAATTGGATGATGATGTAGGTCACCAGAACAGCAAAAATCAGATTGGTCTTTGTCTTCGCCTCCATTTATGGGTGTTTTAATTGAAATTTATACTATTGGTCAATCCTCCGTATCCTGTGGCTTTCCGGTGATAAGTGACCCCTGATTTACCGCTTAGAGATGTATAAAATTGGCGCAAATTGCTTTGACTAAACTAAAATATTCTGCTTTAATGATCTACATTCGTAATGCAAACAATTCATCAGCTGTACAAACAAAAGCGGTAATGATGAATACCGGGATGGTTTTCGTCATTATTCTTTACCCCCTTTACAGGGGGTTTTTTTATTTTGCACCATGACGTCTGCCATTCTCCTTCGGGAACATCTGATGCTTCATGCCAATCCTTCGGACGCGCCGGCTATGGAAGCGTACATGAAACATAAATTCCGATTTTTCGGAATCAAAGGTACGCCACGAAAAGTATTGCTGCGTTCGTTTTTAAAGGAACATCCCATTTCAGAAAAAGACAACGTCGACGAGATCTTACACTTTGTTCGGGAATTGTGGAATCTGCCGGAACGCGAACTGCATTATTGTGCACAGGAAATTCTTATCAAACACCACAAGCTGCTCAGACCTGAGGATCTTCCATTTCTTGAAGAGCTTATTACCTCCCATTCGTGGTGGGACACTGTAGACACCCTGGCGAGTAATGTGCTCGGTCCGTTCTTCAACAAATACCCGGATCTCATACTCCCGACAATTGAAAGGTGGATGGGCAGTGAAAACATTTGGTTGCATCGTTGCTGCATTCTTTTTCAATTAAAATACCGCGCATCCACCGACACCGGATTGCTGACCCGGATCATCATAGAGCTGAAAGATTCCAGCGATTTTTTTATCCGCAAAGCAATTGGATGGGCCCTGCGCGAGTACAGCAAAACCGACCCGGAATTTGTGCAGAACTTCACCCTCCACAATGTACTGTCACCACTCAGCTATCGCGAAGCAACCAAACATCTGGTTTAAGCGCGGCAACTGGCATCGGACGGGTCTCAAAATTTCCTTAGATTTAGCCTCTGATTGGATTTAATCTACCCTGAGGATTGATAAACGGCAAGAAAATAACAGTCATCATGCCGGCATATAATGCCGCTGCTACCCTGGAGAAAACGTATCGCGAAATTCCCTTTGAGATTGTGGACGAAGTTATCCTGACGGATGATAAAAGTTCCGACAACACGGTAGAACTGGCCCGTGCACTGGGTATCGAACACGTAATTGAACATCAAATAAATCGCGGATACGGCGGAAATCAGAAATCATGTTACAACAAAGCGTTGGAAACCGGAGCCGATATAGTGGTCATGTTGCATCCGGATTACCAGTATACTCCGAAGCTCATTCATTCAATGACCTATCTCATCGCCAACGATGTGTTTGATATTGTTCTCGGTTCAAGAATACTCGGTAAGGGTGCTTTAAAAGGCGGAATGCCGTTGTACAAGTACATCGCCAACCGGACACTGACCCTGATCCAGAATCTGCTGATCAACCAAAAACTATCGGAATATCACACCGGCTACCGCGCATTTTCAAGAAAAGCACTGGAAAGCATTGATTATAACCGGTTTTCGGAAGATTTCATTTTTGACAACCAAATGCTGGCCGAACTCCTGTATCACGATTTTGAGGCGGGTGAAGTAACGTGCCCAACTAAGTATTTCGAAGAGGCATCATCGATCAATTTTTCGCGCAGTGTAAAATACGGTTTGGGCGTTCTGGGTGTGTCGGTGCGCTATTTCTTCAAACGATTGAGCAAATAAATGACTATCCGCTTTATCACAAACACACTCGTCAGCAACCGCACATTTACCGTGCCTTACCTGATTTCCCTGTGCTTTGGAACGGTTGCTCTGATGTTGTGGGAGAAAGAAGAATTGTTCTTCCGGTTACACGATGTGCACTCATCCTGGGGCGATATCTTTTTTCAATACTTTACCCACTTCGGTGACGGTTTTTTTGTATTGGTGGTCATTGGGGCATTGCTGTTTATTCATTTCGGGAAAGCCGTTTTTTTGCTCCTCACTTTTTTGTTCTCAGGCCTGATTGCACAGATACTGAAGAAACTGGTATTTTCAGACTCTCTTCGCCCCAGCGGTTGGCAATGGACAGACCCGGAAGCTTTATTGCAGATGGTGGAAGGGGTCACCTATCACAGTGCCCATTCATTTCCGTCAGGACATACGATTTCGGCTTACACCATGTTTTTTGTACTGACGCTGGTTGCGCGCAAAAAGAGATTCGGCTATTTATTTTTTGCCATGGCATTTCTGACCGGCTATTCGCGTGTGTACCTGGGGCAACATTTCTTTGAGGATGTATATTTCGGATCCATCATCGCGATGCTGTGCACGATGATCGTTTGGGTGCTGTTCTACCCTCAACTGGATAAACCCTGGGCCGGTAAATCTCTGTTCCGTCTCAAATCATGAATGAAACCACGCGATATAGCGGGTTTATTCTGTTGCTGGGCATTGCCTTTTTTCTTCCTTTTCTGGGGAATGTGCACCTCTTCGACTGGGATGAAATAAATTTCGCAGAATCGAGCAGAGAAATGCTGCTCACCGGTGATTTTTTCCGGGTCATGATCAATTTTGAGCCGTTCTGGGAAAAGCCTCCGCTGTATTTCTGGCTCCAGAGCCTGAGCATGCACTTATTTGGAATCAATGAATTTGCCGCACGGCTGCCCAATGCGCTGACAGGTATCGCCACCTTACTGGTACTATTCTTCATCGGCAACAGGCATTTCAGCGCGCGGTTCGGGTTGATCTGGGCTTTGGTTTACTTCTGCTCGATTTTGCCGCATATCTATTTCAAATCGGGCATTATCGATCCCGTGTTTAATCTGTTTATTTTTCTCTCGGTCTACTACCTGTTCAGAGCGCTTCACCCCTCTCAACATCCCCTGCGGTACGCCATTTTCTCCGGAGTTCTCAGCGGATTGGCAGTATTGACGAAAGGCCCGGTAGGTTTTCTTATTTTGCTGCTGACTCTACTGGTGTACCTGATCATCAAAAAATTCAAACCGTTTCCAAAACTTTCACAAATCCTGCTGTTTGCGCTGGCCTTTGTGCTCACCACTTCACTTTGGTATGGCGTTGAAGTGATTCGGAATGGGCCCTGGTTTCTAGTTGAGTTTGTCAAATATCAGATCGATCTTTTTCTCAATCCTGTGGCAGGGCACGAACAGCCGTTTTATTACCATTTCGTGGTGGTTTTTATCGGGTGCTTTCCCTTATCAGTTTTTGCATTACCGGCCTTCTTCAGTCGCTATGAAAGCGAAAATTTGCATACCCGCAGCTGGATGATGATCTTATTTTGGGTAGTGATGATATTGTTTACAATTGTCACGACCAAAATAGTTCATTATTCATCTCTGAGTTATCTGCCGCTTTCATTCCTGGCAGCCAGTTATCTGAGTAACTCGTCGGTTCGAATTCCGTTGGTGCGAAATTATGCAAACTGGCTGTTTCTGGTCATTGGAAGCATTTTCGGAATCGCTCTTACTGCCTTGCCGTTGCTGGCCTACCAGTTTCGCGATGCGCTGCTGGGTGCAATGAATGATCCGTTTGCTGCAGCGAGTTTCAACAACCCCTCAATTGAATGGACAGGATATGAATTTCTGATCGGTGTGTTTTTCATCATCATGGTATTGGTCTCATCGTGGTTCTTTTTTCACCGGTTGATGATCCGCGGATTGCTCTCTATTTCGGCGGCTACGGCCATCAGCCTAATGTTGTATATGTATGCTGTTGTACCCAAAATTGAAGGGTATACCCAACGGCCCGCCATTGAGTTTTTTGAATCGGCACAGGGTAAAGATGTGTACGTAACGACCATTGGCTATAAGAGCTATGCCCACTACTTCTATGCGCGGATTCAACCACCACTCGAAACCGATGCACTTACGCGGTTTAAAAATGATCTGCTGAAACAATCGGGAGCTGAAACCTATAACGAGCTC
The DNA here is from genome assembly GCA_937911795.1 of uncultured Flavobacteriales bacterium. Lineage (GTDB taxonomy): Bacteria > Bacteroidota > Bacteroidia > Flavobacteriales_D > SKUL01 > SKUL01. The sequence goes on from CALDPJ010000427.1 coordinate 6,968, forward strand.
AGCCAGGAGGAAAAATCTGATTTCAACAACCGGGTGAATGATTGGTTGCTGAACGGCCCGATCGACAAACCGGTGTATTTTTCAACCAAAAACACTTTTCCGGATATCAGAGGGAACGGGATCTCACCTCCGGAAACCGCAGGAGGTTTTAAATTTTACCGGCGCAATCCTTAAGCCTGTTTTTTCGGTTTTCCGGCCACAAACTCTTTCAGGTAGAAAGGCTCGAAATACGCTACATTTTCGAATTCTCCGCGACGATATTTTTCTTCTGCCAGTGCCGACATATCTGCTGCCTGCGGAAATACTTCGGAAATGAACAGAGCATTCGGATGTTGTAACTGAGATTCGAATTTGGCAGCACCATCTCCAAAAAACGCGACCCGGTGCTGATTCAGATATTCCTCAAACCAATGATCATCCAGAATCAACGGTGCTACGGGTCGGATTTGTTCACCCGCTTTATCAAACATAGCAGTATACACTTCATTCCGGCGTGCATCAATCATCGGGCACAAAAGGTCTGCTTCTGATGAAATTACTGCCGGATTTCCGGACATGATCCGCAGCGTACTCAAAGCGATCATTGGTTTTGAAAGGGCAAAACACAATCCCTTCACCGCAGAAACCCCAATGCGCAACCCGGTGTAGGAACCCGGACCTTCACTCACCGCAACTGCATCCAGATCTGAAGGTTTCAGTTGATTGGCTTTCAACAGATCGTCGATCATCAAATGCAGATTTTCTGCGTGGCTGTATTGGGCACTATTAAGACTTCGTGAATCGGTAGTTGCTCCGTCTATTCCAATGGCAACAGAACATGCCTTTGTGGCGGTATCAACGGATAAAATGCGCGACATCGTTTATTTTTTCACGTTAAAAACTTCCTCCTGCGTAGAGCGCTCTACCTCATCACGGTTTTTAAGTTTCCGCGAAACTACATCATAGGGGCCGCGAATAACTTCATCTCCTGCTTTGAGTCCTGATTTGATCTCAATGTGCCTGTTGTCCTGGATTCCTGTCTCTACGGGCGTCAGTCGCGCAATTCCGTTATCATAGAGAAATACACAAACAATATCCTTCTGATCTTCATTTCTTTTGAGGGTATCGGTTTTCGTCTGAAACCGGTCTGCGCTGCCCGTGGTGTCACTTCTGGTGGTAACCGCTTCAATGGGCACCGTCAGTAAATCTTTTCCGGTTTTGGTGAGAATTTCTACCGTAGCCGACATACCGGGACGAAAAGGCCAGGGTGAATTATCGGTGATCAGATCAGAATAGGAGCTTTTCAGGATGCTGATCTTCACCGAAAAATTGGTTACCTGATCGGTGCTCATACCCCCTGCATTTTTGGCGGCATTCGCAATTTCAGTCACCACTCCTTTAAATTTTCTATCGAGATAAGCATCTACCTCGAGCAAGGCAGTATCTCCTTTTGAGATTCGGATAATATCGCTTTCGTTGACATCTACATCCACCTCCATGGTGCTCAGATCAGAAATGCGCATGATCTCTGTTGGAGACATCTGCTGGGTTCCCAAAATACTTTCTCCGGCTTCACGTGCAAGAGCAGACACCGTACCGTCACGAGGAGCAAAAATGGAAGTTCGCTTCAGGTTGTCGGCAGCTTCGTTTCGTGTTGCTTCTGAACTGGCAACACTGAATCGTGCAGCTTCCACACTTTGTTCGGCTGCTTCCTGATCGGCCTGCGCCACCAAAAAACTGGATTCTGCCTGTTCAAATTCCGATTCCGAAATCACATCCTGTTCGAAAAGGATTCTATTCCTTTCAAAATTTCTTTCTGCCTGCACGAATTGAGCAGTAGATTGTGCCAATCTCGCGCGGGCAGTAGACAAATTTGCGCGGGCACTGTTCAGGGCGGCCTCAGCGCGGCTCAACGCCGATTCGAAGAGGTCGGGATTGATTTTGAGCAACAGATCGCCCTGCTTCACACTGTCTCCTTCCTTAACGTGCAGCTCGACGATTTGTCCTGCAACGTCCGAATTGATGACCACATCATTTTCCGGCTGAATTTTTCCGTTCGCGGCCACAGATTCGGTAATATCCCGGCGCTCAACTGTGGCGGTAATTATTTTATGAGAGGTGGATCCTGATTTTTTGCCCACTATTCCAAAAACCACTAGTACAACAACCAGCAGTCCCAGAATCAGGTAATTTCTCTTCTTGTTTTTGAACATATCCGGCAGTTGTTTTTACTATTGCAGAGAAATCGGTTTCCCCTGATAAAAATCAAGAATTTTTGAACGGAAAAGATAATTAAATTTTGCCTGTGCCAGATTTGATTCGGCATTGGTAAGTCTGGTTTTAAAATCAAAAAACTCAACCGCATTAATGGTTTTTTGTTCAAACCGTGCTTCAGCGTACTGATAGTTTTCGCGCAATGCTTCAACAGCTTTTTTTGATGAAACAAATTGTTTGTACGAAGCCACGGCATCGGCATGTGCCCGTTGAATTTCCTGGTACAAAGCGTTTTTATTTTCCTGCATAGAAAGCTCCGCACTTTCGAGGTCTATCCGCGCTTGTTTCACTGCCGTTCGAACCTGCCAACCGTTAAAAATCGGAATGTTCAGATTGAATGCAAGATTTCGATTAAAGTTATCGCGGAACTGGTCACCATAGGATTTCACTCCATCGTTGACAATAATCGGTTGTTCTGTAACAACAACATCTCCCGACCCTAACACCTGACCGATGGTGATGGGTTGATATCCTACCACCCGCGTTCCATAATTCAAACCGGAATACCCTGTACCAATTTGGGCTCCGAATGAAAGGGTGGGGCTGTGTCTGCCTTTTGCTGCGGCGAGTCCGGCTTTTGATCCTTCAATACGGTATTGGGCTGCCTGAATTTCAGGCATCAGGCTCAAAGTGGTTTGATAAACTTCTTCTGGATTTATCAGCAACAGGGTGGGTTCCAGTTCATCTACATTCGGAGCTGTAACCGCAATATCCTCAGGCTGCACGTTTTCCATTTGCAGCAATTGAATCAGACTCACTTTTGAAAGATTCAGATCGTTTTCGGCGTTCACAACATTCAATTCTTCGCTGGCCATTTGTGACTCCAGATCGTAAAGACTTGCCCGTGGTAACTGACCAGCATCTACCAGTTTCCCGGTGCGATCGACCTGTTGACGCGTAGTTTCCAGTTGGTTGGATGCAATGGCGAGCAGCTCGCGTGCAAACAACACATTTAGATAAGCGGTAGTAATATTCAGCCGAAGATCGTTTTCTGCACCGTTCACATCTTCCTGGCTCCGGAGCCAGGCATATTTGCTTTGTTTGTGCAGATTGATTTTAGTCAATCCCGAAAAAAGTGTCAGCGATGCATTGATAAAAAGATTGGAAGATTCTACCTGATCGGTTGCAAAAGTATTGGTGAAAGGATCGATTCTTCTACCGAAGTTGAAGCCATAACTTGCTCCGCCGTTCACCGACGGGAGAAAATCTGCCAGTGCCCGATCCTTGTTGTAACGCGCCCGATCGACATTCAGATCTACCTGCTTGAGCTGAAGATTGTTGAGCATAGCATGATCGATACATTCTTCGAGCGTTAGTACCTGTTGAGCCTGAATGGTTAAACCGGAAAGCATCATTCCGGTAAACATGGCGATAAGTTGCGTTTTCATGACACGGTATTTTCGGAACGGTAAAAGTAAAAGGGCATAACGCGGCTCTGTTATGCAATATTACGAACGGCAGATGGAACCGACCAATGGTCAGTCTTTAAGGATTTTAATTTCTACCCGCCTGTTGGCTTCCATCTGTCCATTATTGAGCGGCTCAGGAAAGAGCATTTCGGCATTTCCATATCCCTTTACTTTGAGTCTGGATGCGTCCGTACCGTTTTCAACCAGATAATTCTGAACTGCTTCAGCACGCTCATTGCTCAGGATTTTATATTCCTTTTTATTGCGTTTGCTCAAACCATTTACGTGTCCGCCAACTTCAATTGACACCTCAGGATTTTCTGACATAAACTTTTGCAACTGGCGTAAGGCGGGCTGACTTTTTTCCAGAAAAACAGCTTTATCCTCCTCGAATTTGATGTCTTCGAGCGTCATCCGGTTACCTTTTTTGATCGGGTTCAGCTCGAAATCCAACGAATAAGATGAATCGCGTGCCGGCATAAACGACTTGTTATTGAGCATGTAACCTTTTGACACTGCAGACACACTATAGGCCCGGTAGCTGGTTAACTGAACGGATTGTTCTGAATTTCCATCCAATTCGACGGGTTGCCCACTTTCGGCGCCTTCGATGGTGATAAATGCTTTTATGGGATCGCCCGTTTCCTTATCGCGCACATGGATATGCAGCGTAGTTTTCAGAGGGTTAAATTTTTTCTCTTCGGGGTTATCTCTTCTCCGCGGATCGTCCTTTTCCATTTTGTCAAAATAGAGGTACACGTTGTGCCCCCGGTTTTCGCGGAATGGATTGTCAATCAACATATAGTATTCCTCCCCCTGTTTAACCTGAAGCGCACGGCTGTACGAATCTCCGGGTCCGGATGGAACATATTCTTCAACCACTCCTTCCTTGAGACCCGTCCGACCATCAACTTCGATATTTTTTCGGGAGATATTGGATCTGACCGGAATTGCTGAATCGTCGAGAATGGTTTGACAGAAAGCAGGCCCATCGTATCGGAAGAGCATGAAATCAAAATCATCTTCGGCATAAATCGGCACGATATCAAATGAAAACATCGCATCGTAGGGCACCTTAAATTTATACCAAACGGAGTTATGTTCCTGCTCGATGAACATCGGATCGCCGAGTTGATATCCGGAAATCTCGAGTTTGTTTCCATAGCCTCGTGGAGAAAAAACCGGACCGATACTATCCCGAATGGTTACGGCACCCAGACAGTCGGCATTTATTTTTCCCAACTGAACAGGTTCCTGTGCACTGGCAGCCAACCCGAACATCAACCATAGCAGCCCCGACAACACCGGGAATAAACGACGATTCAATATACTGTACTTTTTAAATTGTAACCTGGTTAATAATTGAGGCTGGAAGATAACCATTTCTCCATTTTTTCGAAGGAAATATTTTTTCTTCGGGCCAGGTCTGTAACCTGATCTTTACTGATATGACCGACGCCGAAATATTTCGCTTCGGGGTTGGCAAAGTACATGCCACATACTGCTGCTGTCGGGTGCATTGCCAGATTCTCGGTCAGCGTGATTCCTGTGGACTGTGTAGCATTGAGCAGATCGAACAACAATGGCTTTTCGGTGTGATCCGGGCATGCGGGATACCCAGGTGCTGGTCGGATGCCGGTATATTCTTCGCGAATCAATGCGTCGTTGGTCAGCGATTCTTCGGGTTCATATGCCCAAAGTTCACGACGAACCTCCTGGTGCAGATATTCAGCAAAAGCTTCGGCCAGACGATCGGCCAGGGCTTTTACCAATATCACGTGATACTGATCGTGGTCGGCTCCGTAGCGCGCTA
>CALDPJ010000428.1 GCA_937911795.1 uncultured Flavobacteriales bacterium
TTGACCACCACTCCGGTGTGATCGATCATGCCGGCAGCTTTACCGTAATCCTTTTCACTCAATTCCTTTGAAATTCCCTGATGGTTGGTGTCGGCAAAAAAGCAGTACATCAATCCCAGTCGCGAATTGTACGGATCGTGTGCTTCATCAGATTTTGCATGATGCACCATATGCGAAACCGTATACATTTCTTCAGGAATCATTTTCACTACCAGATTTTGGGTAATAAACTTCCAGATGGGATGACTGAATTTGTAGGCTTTATGAGTTGAATACCGGTGATACCAGATTGTGCCGTGCGTACTCATGACGATCATACCGTAGATCACCATTGCCAATACCAGCCACCACGAAATGTATTGAATCAGAAAAACCACAAATAGCGGAATGATGCACAAAACCCAGAACCATCCAATTCCGGAGATCCAGTTCTTTTTGGTTTTAAAAATGTTGATTCGCGATAAAAACTCAGAGAGAATTTGTTTGGAAGTAGGCTTAACTGCATTCCCTTCACTATCCTTCCACCCATATGCAGGGGCTTGCAATACTTTTTCAATAAACGTCATCTTGTTTTAGATTTCCAATTTTACACTAACCATCGGTTCCATCTCTAAAACAGACAATTCTTATTTCGCAAAAGTACGCATTTACTTTGGGCTTTTAATCTGGCAACTATTAAAACCCCTTGTCCCGCACCGGGTTCAACAAGCTGATGCTCATGTTTTACACCCGAAGGAAGTGTTCAGTAATTGCGCATGACATAGCCTTGCCGCCAAACAAACTTATAAGCAAGTAGACTGTCTTTTATTTTGAGATTCCAATACTCACGCGTTTGTTGTGAAGGATGATATAAGTTCAAAAACCTCTGCTGGTTTTTCAGCGTGCAGCCAATGACCGGCTTCCAGCGATTCGAAGCGGGCATTCGGGAACACTTTTTTCAGCTGCGGCATATCCTCATTGCGGATATAATTGGAGTGTGTGCCGTAAATAAACAACGCTTCAACTTCTGAGTGATCCTCAGGTAACCCGGCAACAATTTTCGACATTTCCTTTTCCAGAACAGGCAGATTGAAACGCCAGTTGTAACCACCTTCTTTTTTCCGGTTCAGATTTTTGAGCAGAAACAACCGAATTCCCGCTTCCGAAATGTGCTTTTTCAGATAATCTTCAGCCTCAGGACGCGAAGTAATTTCATCTACGGGAACGGATTTCAAAGCCTCAACAATGGTATCGTGATGGATGGGATATTGCTTCATTCCTATATCAACAATCACAATTCCCGCGGCCAGATCCGGGTACTTTTGAGCAAAACGCATTACTGTTTTTCCTCCCATGGAATGACCCACCACAACAGGATTGTCGATTGAAAGGTCATCGATCAAGGTTTTAAGATCATCGGCCATTAAATCATAGCTGTGTTCATCGCTGTGCGGAGAGTGCCCGTGATTGCGCTGGTCCACGAGCCACACTTCAAAATCATCGGATAACTTATTGGCGATACTCTGCCAATTGTCCAGCATTCCAAAAAGCCCGTGGAGGATAATTATGGGCTGTCCTTCTCCGCTTTTTTTAAAGTGTAGTTTCATTTTTCCAGTGCTTTTCGGTACAAACGGATGGTATTTTCCAATCCAAGGTAAAGGGCATCACAGATCAGGGCATGTCCTATCGAAACTTCAGCAAGATACGGCAACCTGGCAGCGAAAAAAGGCAGATTTTCCCGGTCGAGGTCGTGACCGGCATTTACTCCTAACCCAAGTTCATGTGCTGCTTCGGCTGCAAGTTGGTACGGCTTAATGGCCGCATCAGGATCCGATAAAAAGCCTTTTGCGTAGCTTTCGGTGTACAATTCAATCCGGTCGGTGCCGGTTTTCGCGGCGCCTTCAATCATTTTCAAATCGGGATCGATAAACAGCGAGGTGCGGATGCCGGCATTCTTTAGCTTCGACAACACCTGTGCTAAGAAATCACCGTGCTGAATGGTATCCCACCCAGCGTTAGAGGTCAACACGTTCGGTGGATCCGGAACCAGCGTCACCTGCTCCGGGCGAACCTGGAGTACAAGTTTTAAAAAATTTTCGGAGGGGTATCCTTCAATATTAAATTCGGTGGTTACCAACGCCTTAAGGTCAAACACATCGCTGTATCGGATATGGCGTTCATCCGGCCGGGGATGCACGGTGATTCCCTGTGCACCAAACCGTTCACAATCTTCCGCCACCCGAAGTAAATCCGGGTTGTTTCCGCCACGGGCATTCCGCAGCGTCGCTACTTTATTCACATTTACACTGAGCCGGATCATGAAAAAACCTTTAATTTGTTAGATGGTTGCAAAATTACGATTCGGAAGCCGTTGATGACAGCACACGACATAAAATCTGATGAAGTTCCCTGCCTCCGGCCTGAAGACAGTGTACTCAAGGCGCTTCAAATTATGGAGGAGTTCCGGATTATTCATGTTCCTGTAGTAAAGAACACAAAATTCGTTGGGTTGATTACAGAAGATGACGCGCTTTCGGTTGAAGATCTGGAGTCTTTGCTCGGTCAGCACATTCCTTTGCTACTGAAAGTGTTTGTATTGCAGGATCAGCATGTATTTGATATCATAAAAATGATGTCGGAGTTTCAGTTGACCAATGTAGCGGTAACCGACAATCATCACAATTACCTTGGTTGTATCACCGCAGAAAAGCTGGTACATCAGGTGGCACGTTTTTCATCTGTAGCCGATCCGGGAAGTATCATTGTGCTCGACCTCAATGTAAATGACTACAGCATGAGCGAAATAGCACGAATTGTAGAAGGAAACGACGCCAAAATCCTCAGCAGTTTTATCACCAGTCATCACGATTCCGTTCAGATGGAACTCACGCTGAAAATCAACAAATCAGACCTGAGTGGAATCATTCAGACTTTTAACAGATACGACTACACGGTAAGCGCCTCGTTCCACGAAAGTGCATTTGATGAATTGATTCACGACCGCTACGAGGAGTTAATGAAATACCTGAATATGTAACCATCCACATGAAGATTGCAATTTTTGGTCAATCATTCAAAAGCGCTTTTAACGAGCCGATCAACCGGTTGCTGGTTGAACTTGCCAGTCGTAGACACGAGCTGATTGTTTTCAACGAACTTGCTGGTTTTCTTCAGGACGCCATAGGATATAGCGGAAAAACCTTCGCGTATCACACCGATTTGGAAGATGTGGACTTGATGATTGGAATTGGCGGAGATGGCACTATTTTGAACTCACTCCTGTAT
>CALDPJ010000429.1 GCA_937911795.1 uncultured Flavobacteriales bacterium
ATAGATTTGTGCGGTGTTTATTCCACAGCCGAAGATTTTATGGCGGATATCTCGCGGACTGTCTTTGATGTCGTGGTGATGGACATTCAGCTTCCGGGGGCTACAGGAATCGAATGCGTCCGTAAAATAAAGTTAAATCATCCGAAAATTCAGTTTGTAATGTGTTCAGTGTTCGAAGACAGCGATCAACTGTTCGAAAGTCTGAAAGCAGGCGCAGCAGGATACATTTTGAAGTACCGCGCGGCGGAGGATATTGTAGGTGCTGTTAAAGACATTCATCGCGGAGGTTCTCCGTTGTCACCCGCTATAGCAAGAAAAATGGTGGCAGAGTTTCAGAAAAAGAACAAACCCAAGGTGCCTCAAACGGCTGGTTTGACGAATCGCGAGCAGGAAATACTCGAACTGTTATCACAGGGATTCCGATACAAGGAAATCGCTGCAAAGAAATTTATCAGCGAAGAAACCGTAAGAACGCATATCCGCAATCTTTACGAAAAACTTCAGGTGCAATCACGTACCGAAGCGATCAATAAAGTTTACGGACCACCAGAGCTGTGAGACGGAACTTCATCAATTTTAAAATAAAAATCAATGGAGTCCAGAAACCATTTCAACGGGGCAACTGGCAGGCCTACTGCGGAATTAATAATAATATCTGATTATGAAAAATCTTACTTTAATCATTGCTATTGCTGTTAATAGCCTTTCACTTTATGCTCAACCACAAATTGAGAATGCATCCAATCTTCCAGAACCGGGTTATTCATTTTCTTTTGGTATTGCTATGAATGCAAACCCCGGACAACCCGGCGCAAATCAGGTTTGGGATTTTAGCGCATTTGAGTATTCGGAATTGGCTGAAGGATTGATCATAGATCCAACCGATTCACCTCTTTTTGACTCATATCCATCCACAGATTTTGCCTATTCATTAATTTCGGATTTTGAGGCATATACGCATCTCAATGTTACTTCTGATAAAATGGAGGTCATTACCTACTTTGTAACCTCTCCCGGTAGCGGTAATGATTATTCTCCAAACCCGCGCACTATGCTCAAATTTCCTTTTGCTTATCAGGAACAGGTGATGGATACCTGGCAGAAACCTGGTGAATCTGAAAATACGGTGATGTTAGAGTATGATGGATACGGCACCTTAATCACTCCGCTGGGTACTTATAATAATGTTGCACGGATTCGGGAGAATTACGGCCAGGGTGAAGATGATTATCAGTGGTATACTTTGGATCCGCTCATGCAGGTTGCCGTATTTGATCACAACGATAACGAGATGTATTTCTTTGGCGCTGATATAACCAGTATTGATGAAACAAACACGAATATTGCGGTAGAAGTGTTTCCGAATCCAGCTACTGATTTTGTGAATGTGACTATTTCGGGCACTGCCTTTTCAGAAGAAGCAGAATTTGTTCTGATGAATACAAAAGGACAGCAGATAAGAAATTTAAGATTGGCGGATGCTTCTGCCCAAATTGACCTTAAAGATCTCTCAGTTGGGGTTTATTTCTATCATGTAATTGTGGAGAACAAGAGCGTAGAAATTGGAAAAATTGTGGTCCAATAGCCTGCGGAAGTGCCTATAACCTTCTGGCTTGAAGAAGAAGGAAGGCATATTATAAGATTTGTGAAAATGAATATTTAGATAAACCTAAACTTCGTATTTTTGTAGTCGAATAATTTGATTTGACTTGCGAAAGTATAGAATGAAGGCGCTCTTTTTCACCATTCTGGGTTTTGCTGTTTGCTTTTCGCTTGAAGCTCAATTTGCCGTTGTATCCGGTGAAGTGGTTGCTGAAGGAGCGCCTGTTCCGTTTGCGAATGTTTTTTTGAAAGGAACCAATACGGGCACGAGCACCGATGCTGAAGGTCATTTCGAGCTGAAGGAAATACCAGCAGGAACCTATACCATTGTGGTTTCGTCATTGGGTTTTGAGTCGATTCAACAGACAATATCATTGCATCAGGGGGAGCGGTTGAAGATCAAACTGGAATTAACTCCTGCAACAAATCAACTCAATGAAGTAGTGATCTCGGGCACGATGAAAGAAATGTCGCGCCTCGACAGCCCGGTTCCGGTGGAGGTTTATTCACCGCAATTCTTTAGGGCCAATCCAACTCCTTCGATTTATGAATCACTACAAAATGTAAACGGCGTTCGTCCGCAAATCAACTGCAGTGTTTGCAATACGGGCGACATTCACATCAACGGCCTTGAAGGTCCGTACACGATGGTGCTGATTGACGGGATGCCGATCGTAAGCGGGTTGAGCACGGTCTATGGTCTCAGCGGTATTCCGCAATCGTTGATCGAGCGGGTAGAGGTGGTGAAAGGTCCGGCTTCGACGTTGTATGGTTCTGAAGCCGTTGGAGGACTGATCAACGTCATTACCAAAAAACCGAACAACGCACCTCGGCTGTCAGCAGAAGTAATGGGAACTTCCTGGGGAGAATTGAACGCAGATATCGCGTGTAAATTCAAAGCCGGAGAAAAGGCGCAATCGCTGCTCGGTGTGAATTATTACAATTTTCAGCAGGTGATCGACAACAACAACGACAACTTCACCGATGTCACGCTGCAGCACCGTATTTCACTGTTCAACAAATGGAGTTTCGACCGGAAACAAAATCGCATTTTTTCGATTGCCGCGCGATATGTTTATGAAGATCGCTGGGGAGGTGAGCTGGACTGGAAACCCAAACACCGTGGAGGGAATGAAGCATATGGCGAAAGCATTTTCACCAATCGCTGGGAATTTCTGGGGACCTATCAGTTGCCGGTCAAAGACCGCGTGTTGTTTATGTTCAGCGCCAATGGCCACGACCAGAATTCGGTGTACGGCGAAACCATTTACGCAGCCGATCAGAAAATAGGATTCGGCCAGCTCACCTGGAACAAACAAATTGGTTTGAGCCACGATTTGCTTGTTGGTGCTGCTTTGCGCTACAC
>CALDPJ010000430.1 GCA_937911795.1 uncultured Flavobacteriales bacterium
GTCCTCTGTAAATGCTTTATCGTTGAGCCCGAGCGTATTCACCTTTACGTTCAAATAGGCACCCAACACAGCAGTTCGCGCACACAAACCACCAACTGCAGCATCTGTCACCGAATTCGGATTTCCTTTTTCGGCCATTCCACGCATTACTTCCATTGATTGCAGCGCTACTTCCATTACTCTATAAGGAATCTGAATGGCATATTTCGTTGCTTCCTGAATCGCTTTGCTGCGTTCTGTTTTTTCTGTTTCGGTGTCTTTCGGCATTCCGAAGGCATTCATAATCGCGTTGAAACTGTTCGTGTCTTCATCCACCAGATACATGAGTTCTTCTTTGTAGCGCTGTCCTTTTTCGGCCCATTCAGAAAATTCTTCCCAACGATCGTCCCAGCCACGTTTATGACTGCTTAGGTTGGCGACCATTGTTCCAAGTGCAACCCCCATTGCACCCACATACGCCGATACCGATCCTCCACCCGGAGCGGGAGATTCCGAAGCGGTTTCATTGGCGAAATCCACGAGCGTCATATTGACGAGTGGTCGCTTCGGTTCTTTCTTCGCCATCACGTATTCAATAATTTTCTCCTCCGGATTGAAAGGTACAAGATCATCCAGCCCAAGCGACTTCACCGCAATTTTTATTTTCTCCCGGTCATCAATCCCCAGCGATCGTTCTTGCTTTTTCAGAAAATGATCGGCAGTATCGGTCATCGCTTTCAGCGGAATAAGACCCACTATTTCGCTTCCGGTGACGCGGATGCCGCGCTCCCGGGCTTTTTCAGTGGCTTCTTCAAAAGCAATGTGAACCGGTGTAATGGAAATGTTGGTGAGATTTAAAGACAATTGTGCAATACCATATTCATCTATGTACCAGCCAATTCCTTTCACAGCTTTCAGCGTGCCCGGCTCCCGTTTGGGTTCACCGTTTTCATCGGTAATGACTTTTCCGGTGAGCGGATCTCCTTCGCGTAAAATCCGGCCAGCTTCGCGAATATCAAATGCAATGGCATTTGCGCGTCGGGTAGAGGTAGTATTCAGGTTGATGTTGTAGGCTACAAGAAAATCGCGGGCACTGATGGCAATCGCTCCTGATTTTTTGACTTTACTGTTGAATTCTGCCGGTCCGAAATCCGGTTTCCATTCTGGCTTCGATAATTTTTCAAGTCCCTCGTATTCGCCCTGGCGGCAATAAGCCAGATTTTTTCTTTTGGGCCCGGTGGCTGCGTTTTCGTAAAAATATCCGGGAATGCCGAGTTCATTTCCTACGCGTTCGCCGAGTTGATGTGCCAGTTCTGCAGCTTCTTCCATGGTAATACCCGATATCGGAATGAGCGGGCAAACATCTGTTGCGCCAAATCGCGGATGCTCCCCTTTGTGTTGCGACATGTCGATGACCTCGGCAGCCTTTTGAATCACTCGAAAAGCCGCCTCGATAACTGCTTCGGGCTCCCCGACGAAAGTGATTACGGTACGGTTGGTGCTGGCGCCCGGATCCACATCCAGCAACTGAACACCTTCAACCGTTTCAATCACATCGGTTACTGCTTTGATCTTATTTTTATCGCGCCCTTCGCTGATATTCGGCACACATTCAAGGATTCTTTTCTGCATTTTTATGGTATTTGATGCAAAGCTATAAACTCTGTGTGAGTTTTAATGGGCTTCCGCCGGCAGAGTTCAGAAGCGGACCAGATAAGCGAAAGCGTTTTCATAGCTTTGCCCAAATTTGAAAGCGCATGGCCAAAAAGCAGCCCACCATTCTGGTTACAAACGACGACGGCATTTACGCCCGCGGAATTCTATCGCTGATTGAAGTGATGAAAAATTTTGGAAAAGTGGTGGTGGTAGCACCGGACAAGGCTCAGAGCGGAATGGGGCACGCGATAACGATCGGTCGCATTCTGAGACTTTCAAAACTGGATCACCTTTATGGCGTGGAGGCATATGCTTGTTCGGGAACGCCTGTAGATTGTGTGAAAATTGCGATTTACCATGTTCTCAAAGAACGACCGGATCTGATTGTTTCGGGCATCAACCACGGACCGAATAATTCGATCAATGTGTTATACTCCGGAACGATGTCGGCGGCGGTAGAAGGCGCTGTGGAAGATATTCCGGCCATAGGTTTTTCGCTGATGGATCACTCCCGGGATGCGAACTTTGAAGCTTCGAAACAGGTGGTCAAAACGGTAGTCGATCAGGTGCTTGAACATGGAATGGATCACAATACCTGTTTAAATGTGAACATTCCCGATGTACCCTTCAAAGATCTTAAGGGGTTAAAAGTCTGCCGTCAGGCGCACGCATTCTGGGACGATGCTTTTGAAAAGCGCACCGATCCCAATGGAGACGATTATTTCTGGATGACCGGAAAGTTCCGCAATCACGATGAGGGCACCGACACCGATGTGTGGGCGCTTGAAAACAATTATGTAAGCGTTGTTCCCGTTCAGTACGATATGACCGCACACCGCAGTATTCCTAAACTCGAAACCTGGGATCTTGAACTCGACAAAGTTAAATAGTACTCTTCTCGGATGGATCCTGGGGATTTTTGGACCGGTTTTCGGATTTCTGATTCTGGCGCTGCTCTGGTCGGTTTATTACCAAAAGAATATTTCCTACCTATGGCAAGACGTGGTTCTGCAATTTTCCGAGCTTCATTCACCGGTACTGACATTGAGCCTGGTTTTTAACCTGCTCACGTTTTTGGTGTTCAACAAATTCGGACATTTAAAAACAGCGCGTGGCATTCTCGGAGCTACATTCATTTTCGTGCCGATTGTATTTTATCTGAAATTTGCATAATGGCTTTTTCACACATCAATTTCTTTTTTGCCCGATGAAGTTTTTTCTAATTGCCGGAGAGGCGAGCGGGGATCTGCACGGTGCAAATCTGATCCGAGAGCTGAAAAATCGCCGGACCGACAGTGAATTTAAGGCCTGGGGAGGAGATCGGATGGAAGCTGCCGGGGCCGAAATTTCGGTGCACTACCGCGAGCTGGCTTTTATGGGTTTTGTGGAGGTCATCGCCAACCTACGCACCATTCTGAAGAATATTGAAAAATGCAAAAAGGAAATTGCAGCCTATCAGCCCGACGCGGTGATATTTATCGATTATCCCGGCTTCAACATGCGGCTTGGGCAGTTTGTAAAAGATCAGGGAATAAAGGTGTTCTATTACATCTCACCACAGATCTGGGCGTGGAAACAAAAGCGCGTGTACAAACTTCGGGCATTTGTAGACCAAATGTTTGTGATTTTACCTTTTGAGAAGGAATTCTACGGCCGTTTCGGAATGGAAGTGGATTTTGTGGGACATCCACTGCTGGATGCCATCGGTCAGTTCAACAGAGAAGCATTTGATGAACCCGCGCTTAGAAAACAATGGGGTTTGGCGGCCGATAAACCGATTGTAGCCTTGTTGCCCGGCAGCAGAAAACAGGAAGTGCGCGCAATGCTTCAGGTGATGTTGCAGGCTGTTGAAAAAACAAAGGATGCTGAGTTTGTGGTGGCCGGAGCGCCTTCGCTCGAGCGATCCTTTTATGAAGAAGTTCTGAAAGGAAGTCCGGTGAAAGTGGTGCAGGGAAATACGTACGGACTGCTGCGAATGGCCCGTGCCGCGTTGGTAACTTCCGGTACGGCAACGCTCGAGACGGCTTTGTTTAATGTTCCTCAGGTAGTTTGTTACAAAGGAAATTTCTTTTCCTATCTCATCGCCCGGCAACTGGTCAAAATCAAATACATTTCGCTCGTGAATCTAATAATGGATCGGGTGGTGGTAAAGGAATTGATTCAGAATGAAATGACTGTAAAGACAGTTCGCGAAGAGCTGAATTCATTGCTGAATGATGAATCCTATAGAACCAAAATGCAGAAGGATTATACAGAACTAAAGCAAGTGCTTGGAGGTGAGGGAGCTTCCGGGGTTACTGCAGATTTGATGTTGAAAACTCTGTCCTCCTGACACTTTCAAACGGCTATTCAGCGGATATTTTTGTAGCATGAAGCGATTGGTGCTCATAGTTTTTCTTTTGTGTCCATTTGCGTTGCTGGCAGAAATTCTGGACATCGGCATCTATCGTGATGTGTCTGTTCAGCGCGCAGTGATAACACCGTCTCTCGGAAGCTACGAAGTGTTCGGCGACGGTAAATTGCTGACGACCTTTCAAACCAACGAGGGAATCCGCATCTCAGTAGTCGGTGACCAGATTGAACTGCGATCGGTAAGTGAAAATTTCGGGTTGTTTCACCGGGTAGAGTTTGTTCGCCGATCGTGGGGCAACATTTTTCGATTTAAACCTACCCAACCGCAGGGCCGCGAAGGTAAATTCAACGATAATCTGGTCGTTACTGCACACCGCGGCAAAATGAAGCTGATCAACCGCGTGTACATCGAGCATTACGTGGGGGGCGTGGTAGAGTCAGAATCGGGATCAAAACAAAACAGCGAATTTTATAAATTGCAATCAATCGTTTGTCGCACCTATGCGCTGAACAATCTTCGGCGCCACGAAGAAGAAGGTTTTCACCTGTGCGATCAGGTTCACTGCCAGGTATACCACGGTACCAGCAGGTTTTCTGATTTAATTCCAGCAGCCGTGGCAAGTACCAAAGGTCTCGTAGTGGTAGATAGCGACATCAAACTAATCACAGCGTCATTTCACAGCAATTGCGGCGGCCAAACCATCAACTCCGAAGATGTTTGGAGTATTCCGCTGCCGTACCTGCAAAGCGTGGAAGATACCTTTTGTCTCAACGGCAAACACGCCCAGTGGGAAACCCGGGTTTCGAAGCAGAAGTGGATGGAATATCTCAGTAAAAGTCACGGCTACACCACCAGCCATACCCATTTCAATACCGAAGACCGTCGGGAAGTTTTTTACGCCCACAACGATTCGGGAATTCCGCTGAAACAAATAAGACAGGACTGGAACCTGAAATCTACTTACTTCAGTATTGAACCATCAGAAAATGATGTGGTGATTCGCGGAAGAGGTTTCGGGCATGGCGTAGGTTTGTGCCAGGAAGGGGCCATGCGCATGGCAGAACTCGGTTTCAGTTACAGCGATATCATTCATTATTATTATCAGGGCGTTCATCTCATTGACCTTTCGGTGCTCGACTTTTTTCAGGAGTATTGAGTTAATCAATTGTTAACCTTTGCGAAAATTACCCGTAACCGAAAGCAAAAAATCCGGAATCCTTATATTTGCAGCCCTTGTAAAGAACAATGACGCGAAAGCAGCTATCCATATTATTCCTTGCTTTGTTTCTCCAGGCGGTTTTTTATCCGGCTGTAATTTTCCATATGTACGTGGAGGCAGGAGAAGAAAGTGCTGCCCGTTCGCTGCCTGTTGATTTTCCGGACAATGGTAATTCGTGCTATTTCGGATTGAACAACAATGAAGAAGAAACTTCCGGTGAGAATGTTCCTTCAGTCTTTAATGAGTCTTTTCAAAGCACCAATTTCCCCGATCTGGATGCCTGGAATAAACTGGCCGGTAGAATCGAGCCCGATCACCAGAATCTGCATCCTGAAATAACCACTCCTCCGCCCGAGGTTATTTAGATTTTTTAGCCGGCATTGGTTTCTCCAGTGCTACATCCCTGCGTTTTACGCGGGCTATTTTCTATTTCAAAAAATCTAATTACTTCAAAATGACAAGTGCTTTACAATTGTTTAAATACTGGAAAAAAGATGTTCCCGCAAGTATCGTCGTGTTTCTGGTCGCCCTTCCGCTTTGTCTGGGAATTGCCCTGGCCTCCGGAGCTCCATTGATTTCCGGTATAATCTCGGGCATTATTGCAGGAATTGTGGTGGGATCATTGAGCGGATCACACCTGAGTGTTTCGGGTCCTGCAGCGGGATTGACGGTGATTGTGTTGAACGCCATTACAGATCTCGGTAGTTTTGAAATGTTTCTTACAGCCACAGTATTGGCTGGACTCATTCAAATAGCAATGGGCACTTTTAAGGCCGGAATCGTTGGTCTGTATTTTCCTTCTTCGGTGATAAAGGGAATGCTCGCAGCCATTGGGTTGATCCTGATCATGAAACAAATACCCCATTTGATAGGTGTGGATACCGATGCGTTTGGTGAAATGGATTTTATCCAGTCCGACGGTAGCAACACCTTCACATTTCTTGCAAATTCTCTCAACCACGTTCTATTAGGAAGTCTGGTAGTCGGTGTGGTTTGCCTGGGGATTCTGATTTTATGGGAACAGCCTTTTATGAAAAGCAATAAAGTGGTGAAAGAGATTCCGGGCGCATTGGTCGCAGTGGGTTTGGGGCTGTTGATCAGCTGGATGATCAATCTGTTTTTCCCGGCTTATTCAATTTCACAGGATCACCTCGTGAACCTGCCGGATCTCTCTGCGATGGAATCACCGGCCTCCATTCTAACCTTTCCGGATTTTTCGGTGCTGTTGGATCCCAACGTTTACATTGTTGCTGTAACCATTGCCATCATTGCCAGTCTCGAAACTCTGCTCAGTATCGAAGCAGTGGATAAACTGGATCCGGAAAAGCGGAAAACTCCACAGAACAAAGAATTATTCGCACAGGGAATAGGGAATACGATCAGTGGTTTGTTGGGTGGTTTGCCAATGACCGCCGTTATTGTTCGGAGCTCTACGAATCTTGCGGCAGGAGCAAAGACAAAACTTTCGGCCGTACTGCACGGGATTTTGTTGTTTTTGTCCATCGCATTTTTTGCCCGGTTTCTGAACTATATCCCATTAGCGTCGCTGGCCGCTATTCTTATTATGGTAGGATACAAATTGAGTAAACCGGCCTTATATAAATCTCAATTCAAATTGGGAAGGCAGCAATTTGTTCCTTTTATCACCACAGTTGTAGCTATTCTGTTTACAGATTTACTTGTCGGAATTCTTATTGGAATGTCGGTAGGAGTGTATTTCATTCTCCGGGCCAACTACAAGGTTTCCCATTTTTATCACGAAGAAGAAAAAGCGGCCGATGGCAGGATGAAGGTCAAAATTCAACTCAGCGAGCACGTGTCGTTCCTGAACAAGGCCAATTTATTGCTTACGTTGGAGGAACTTCCATCGAATTGTGAAGTAACCGTAGACGGATCGCTGACCAAAGACATTGATTACGATGTGCTGGAAGTACTCTACGAATTCAAAGAATCGGCTCGTGGCAAAAATATTCAGTTAATACTTCGGAATATTCCCCGCTACGCCGGACAACCGATGAAAGTGTGAGGTAACCTAGGATGAATACCTGTTGATGCTGCTTGCCAGTTCGTCTACGCCGGCTTCGGTGTTGTGATAGTGAAAACTGATGCGCACCAATCCGTTGCGAAACGACAAAACATATCCTTCACGGGTCAGGTAATCGAATAGTTCATTGCCACCTTTAAGAGAGATAATGCTGCTTCTGTTGTCTGTTGATTCCGGTCCGACGAGTAGCTTTTCCGGCTGTGCCAGCGAATGAATGAATCGCTCGGTAAGGGACATATTGTGTTTGAATATGCGATCCATTCCCGTGTGCAGTTTTTCTTCGAGTGCCTGTTGAAGCAGAATCAGCCCGGGGACATTCAAATGTCCGGGTTCATAACCCACAATGGTAGCATCATCTTCCCATTTTTCTCCCATGATCATGCGGCTGTTGTTGCCGCGGATTCGGGGCTGGTATAGCTCCAGGAAATCTCTTCTCGCGCACATGATGCCCGAGCCGAATCCGGCATTCATCCATTTATAATTGCTCGAAATAATCACATCTGCACCCGAGCTGCTCAGAGATACCGGAATGCCTCCCATACTTTGGGTGGCATCCACAATCAATAAAATGCCGCGCTCACGACAAAAATTTCCAAGCACTTCAAGATTCAGTTTAAATCCGCTGAGCCATTGCACATGACTTACCGCCAGAACATTTATTTTTTGTGCCAGCAGCTCAACCATTATTGCTTCTGTATTGAAATGCAGCTGATCAGGGCTTTTAAAGCGATGCACCTTAAAACCGTTTATGCGGAAGGGATCGATCACCGAAGGGTAATCTTCATACAAAACCATCACGCGCGAGTCCTTGTGAAGCGAGTGAACCAATGCATTCAGAGCATAGGAAAAGTTGGGAACAAAGGCTATTTCGTTTGGTTCGGCACCGAGAAATTCTGCCGCGCTATTGCGTAAATCTGTGAGGTGATTAAAAAACCAACCTTCAAATGCGGCACTCGGGTTCTCTGCTAATTGCTGCTGAAAATCATTCAGCACTTTCGAATATTTTTTAGGAACCAACCCGGTTGCCGCTGTATTGAAATATTTCTGAATCGCTTCTTTCATATTGAAATCTATTAATATTTAAAGCACGTCATTTTTCACGATATGCCAGGGTCAATTTTACAAATATTCCGGTAGAGGAGAAGATCGTGAATAACGCTGGATAGCCTGTATTTTCGAAGGAAATATATTTTCATACCTTTGTTCGTCACCATAAAATACTTTTAATAGTACCCGTCGGTACAACAATATGCACTGGATAGATATTTCCATTTTCGTTCTCTACATGATCGCCCTTTTATGGGTCGGTATTTACTACTACAGAAAAAATTCTTCAACGGAAGATTATTACGTAGGCGGACGCAAAATGACTGCCGGTCATATCGGACTCTCGGTGGTTGCAACGGATGTAGGTGGCGGATTTTCTATCGGACTCGGAGGGTTGGGTTTCCTCATGGGAATTTCGGGTTCCTGGATGTTGTTTACTGGTTTGATTGGAGCATGGTTGGCAGCGGTATTTCTGATTCCGAAGGTGAAGGGCAATCCGGCTTTCGAGAAATTCCAGACATTTCCGGAAATCTTCAAGCATTATTACGGTCCTTATGTGGCATTGGTCGCAGCGGTGATTTCGGCAGTTGGCTACGCCGGTTTCACAAGTTCGCAGATGCTGGCGGGAGCAAAACTGGCTTCGGGTGTGTTTGCAGATTTCGACCTCACCTCAGCCCTCTGGGTAATGGGTGCGGTAGCCGTGATATATACCGTTCTGGGCGGTCTCAAAGCAGTCATCTACACCGACACCATTCAATGGATTGTATTGATGGCAGGATTGGTTTTTGTTGGAATTCCCTTTGGCTATCACTATGTAGGAGGATGGGAAGCCATTAAGGCGGGCGTTCCACCGGGTTTTCTTTCGCTGACCAATGTTTCGTGGCAACAACTGGTAAACTGGGCGGTAACCATCATTCCGATCTGGTTTGTGGGAATGACGCTCTACCAGAGAATTTACGCTTCAAAGGATGTGAAAACAGCAAAACGCGCCTGGTTTTTTGCGGGTCTGCTCGAATATCCGCTCATGGCCTTTATGGGTGTTATCCTCGGAATGTTTGCCCGAATTGCTGCCGATCAGGGCGGGTTTGCCGCTTTCGGAGTAGAAACCGCTATGGACACCGACCCGGAACAAGGATTACCGATGTTGCTTCGTGCGGCACTTCCGGTGGGTTTTGGATTGATGGGCGTGGTGTTATCGGCTTATTTCTCCGCCATTCTTTCTACGGCCGACAGTTGTTTGATGGCTTCTTCGGGGAATATAGTTTCCGATATCATTAACTTCTTCAGAAAACGTCCGTTGTCCGAAAAGCTGAATCTAAGGATGTCGCAGATCGTTACCCTGATTGTTGGAGCGCTCGCATTGTTGCTGGCGAGTGTTATGCACAACGTGCTGGACCTGATGTTGCAGAGCTATGCCTTTATGGTGGCAGGATTGTTTGTTCCGATTGTCGGGGCACTTTACTGGAAGAAGAGCTCACCGGCTGCGGCAATGGGAGCAATGGTTGTGGGTGGATTGTTAACCATAGCGTTGCAATCGAATCAGGTTACCGTCGCGAACAATCTCACAAAAGCCGAGGTTATATTGGCTGCGGAAAGTTTGGGTGAAAATTTTCCTCAGTTGAGAAATTTGGATCCGGATGTGCTTTCAACAACAGAATTAATCAATAATATCAATGCAACGAAACTGGTAGCTTTTGACGCACTGAACCTGCATTTTGCTTTGCCGTATCAGCTGGATCCGTTGATTTTCGGAATGCTCGGAGCGCTCATCATCTTTATAGTGTTCTCCTATGTTTTTCCAAAGCCGGCAAAGCATCCACATTAATAATTTTAAAAAAAATGGAGATAGACATTATAGATCATCAAAACGGCGAACACGAAACTTTCTCAAAAGGAATGGTTGCCGATTTTTTGTTTCAGCACCTTGATCAGTACGGGGATAAACTGGAGGATATCCTGAGTGCTATCAATTATGCGGTATCAGATGAACCCGGTAAAGGAGGTTTTGTCGTAGTCGGTTCGGAGAAGGAACAAATTGTAGGAGCCGTTGTGGTGAATGAAACCGGAATGAGCGGATATATCCCTGAAAATATCCTCGTTTATATAGCTGTACATAATTCGATGCGTGGCAAAGGTGCCGGAAAAAAGCTGATGCAGGCCGCTATCAACCGGGCTATTGGAGATGTGGCGCTGCATGTAGAACCAGATAACCCGGCATTTCACCTGTACAAAAAACTGGGCTTCGAAAATAAGTATCTTGAAATGCGGTTCAAACGCAAATAAAAGATGCCAGCCAACAAAGAGATCGACGATCCATTAATAAAGCGGCTGGTTCACCTCCGGCGACAGGTTCTGCATCGGTTTCCCGAACTTTCCGGTGAGGAGTCTGAAACAGCCAACCAGATTGCGGCTTTTCTGAAATCCTGCGAACCGGACGAACTACGCACCGGAATCGGCGGTCATGGTATCATCGCAGTTTTCAACGGTCAAACAAAAGGTGACACGGTGATGTTGCGTTGCGAACTCGACGCCCTGGCCATTCACGAAACTTCGGACATAGAACACAAATCGCGAAATTCCGGAGTTGCACACAAATGTGGGCACGACGGTCACATGGCGATACTTTGCGGAGTCGCAGCTGTATTGAAACAGAACCGGCCCGAAACTGGTCGGGTCATATTGCTTTTTCAACCGGCCGAAGAAAACGGAGCCGGAGCGAAAGAAGTGATCAGCGATGCCCATTTCAAGAAATTCGAACCGGACTGGATATTTGCGCTGCACAACCTTCCCGGATTTCCATTGAATTCAATTGTGGTAAAAGACGGTCTTTTCAATCCGGCGGTAAATAGCTTGATCGTAAAATTCATTGGACACACTGCTCACGCTGCAGAACCGGAAAAGGGTAAGAATCCGGCACTGGCAATGGCCGAACTGGTAACGAAAATGGTCGGTAAATCCGATACAAAAGATCCGGATGACTTTACGATTGTTACTCCGGTTTATCAATCCATGGGCGAAAAGGCCTACGGGGTATCTGCCGGTGAAGGCGAAGTTCATTTTACCCTTCGTTGCGACAATTCAGATAAAATGAAAAAACTGGAGCGCCAAGCTGAAAAAATCGCTATTCAAATTGCAGAAAAACATCAACTTAAATTGGATACGAGTTGGACAGAAGAATTCTATTCCGGGTTCAATGATCCTGATGCGATGGATTTTGTCCGCAATTCTGCCGATGAAAATGGTTGTAATTTAATAGAGCAAAAGCACCCGTTTAAATGGGGTGAGGATTTTGGCTTGTTTACACACCAATTTCGAGGAGCCATGTTTTGCGTAGG
>CALDPJ010000431.1 GCA_937911795.1 uncultured Flavobacteriales bacterium
GACAATAATTTTCGGGCCAACGACGACGGTGAACCCGGCAACAGCGCCGGAAAACCTATTCTCGGACAAATCATTAAACACGAACTAACGAATGTCCTGATTGTGGTGGTGCGTTATTTCGGAGGAACAAAACTGGGTGTTGGCGGACTCATGAGCGCCTACAAAACTGCGGCAGCGGCAGCGATCGACAACGGAAAAATAATACAGAAGCAATTGTGCAGCCACTACCTGCTTGAATTCAGCTACGATGAAATGAATGCGGTCATGTCGCTGATTAAAGAACTCAACCTGCCAAATTACGACCAACAGTTCAACCTCGACTGTAAACTAAAAGTCATCATACCTTTGAGCGAATCCGAAATGCTCGAACAAAGGTTGGAGGATTTAAAAGGAGTAAAATTCATCCTGCTCGAAACTATCTGAAGTTCGAAAACTCAGTCAAAGTACGTGCGCATCACCGACAGTAAATCTTCCGGAATTCTGGTTGGCCGACCCGTTTCCTTATTCACAAACACCAATGTTGTTGACGCTTCGTTGAGCTCCACACCTGAAGAATTAAAAATTGCGTAATCAAAGGTGATTCTGGTGGAAGGAATTTCGGAGATAACGGTTTCTATGGTCAGCAGGTCGTCGTATAAAGCCGGCTGTTTATAGCGGATTCTGAAATCAAGCACCGGAAGGAGAATTCCACTTTTCTCGAGTGAGTTATAACTGAATCCAAGTTCCCGCAGCATTTCTACCCGCGCGACTTCAAAATATTGAGCATAATTCCCGTAGTAAACGAAGCCCATTTGATCGGTTTCAGCATATCGAACCCGAAGTGAAGTGGTTGATTTTATCATCAGAATCTTAAAGGTTATACACATTTCTGAAAAACAGAAATGCCGTTTGGAGGTGTTTTAGAAAACATGATAACAAGGGTGGAAATGACCCTCTGCCGACCCGATAAATATAAAACTATTATCTTTCGGAAAGTATTGCGAATATTGGGCTGCAATAAAAATAGGCGCACCAAAAAATATGCCTACTTTTAAGCTTTCAGGTTTAAAAAGCCCTGTAAAACATTTTGGAAAATCAAGGGTCATTAAATTTTTTTTTTAACTTTTTTCTCCAAATATTTGCTCAGCTCAATACGGCGGGGGAATTTGATGGGGATTCCGCGTCAACCGGCATTTTCAGTATAAGACGACTTCGTCTTAATAACCGACTTTAAGAACAACTTTCGATGGACAAAAAACATGAAAAAATTTGGGAAAACTGTTTAGCAATTATCAAAGATAATGTCAGTCTGCAAGCATACAAAACGTGGTTTGAGCCGATAAAAGCACAAAAGTACGAGAAGGATGTCCTCACCATCCAGGTTCCATCACAGTTTTTTTACGAATGGCTCGAAGAGCACTACATCGGACTGCTAAAGAAAATTATCAAGCGGGAATTGGGCGACGAAGGTCGACTGGAGTATTCTATTGTAATGGAAAACCAGTTCCGCAGCGCAAAGCCATACACAGTTAAAATTCCTACTTCCAATTCGCGGGCTGTAAAAAACGAACCCGTAAGTATGCCACTCGATCTGGGTGGAAAATCGATTAAAAATCCATTTGTAATTCCGGGGTTGCGCAAAATCAATGTAGACTCCAACCTCAATCCGAATTATTCTTTTGAAAATCTGATTGAAGGTGATTGCAACCGCCTGGCGCGATCGGCCGGATTTGCCGTAGCCAGTAAACCGGGAGGTACAGCGTTCAACCCGTTGTTGATTTACGGCGGATCAGGACTCGGGAAAACACACCTGGCACACGCCATTGGAATTGAAATCAAGAACAAATTGCCCAACAAAACGGTGCTGTATGTATCGTCCGATAAGTTCACCCACCAATTTATTGATGCGGTAAAGAACAATTCGGTAAACGACTTTTGCCACTTCTATCAGATGATGGATGTTCTGATCATCGATGATGTGGAATTTTTCTCAGGAAAGGAGAAAACCCAGGATGTATTCTTCCATATTTTCAATCACCTTCACCAATCAGGCAAGCAAATCGTTTTAACCTCCGACAAAGCACCTGTAGAAATGCAGGGCATGGAACAAAGACTGCTTTCACGCTTTAAATGGGGATTGTCTGCCGATCTGCAAACGCCAAGTCTCGAAACGCGCATCGCCATTCTCGAAAAGAAAATGTATGCCGACGGAATTGAATTGCCCAATGAAGTGGTGGAATATCTGGCGTACAGCATCACGTCGAATATCCGCGAATTAGAAGGCGCCTTGATTTCGCTGATAGCACAATCGTCACTGAATAAAAAGGCGATTACACTCGATCTGGCGAAACAGATGATCGATAAATTCGTGAAGAACACAGCGCGCGAAGTTTCCATCGATTACATTCAGAAAGTGGTTTGCGATTATTTCGATTTACCGATCGAACTGCTCAAGTCCAAAACACGGAAACGCGAAGTGGTTCAGGCACGTCAGATTGCAATGTTCTTTGCAAAGAAAATGACCAAATCGAGCCTGGCCAATATCGGTATGCACTGCGGAGGAAAAGATCACGCTACAGTACTTCACGCGTGCAGAACCGTAAAAAATCTGACGGAGACAGACAAGAATTTCAGAAAATACCTCGACGACCTGGAGAAAAAATTAAGCATTCAATAATCAATAAAGCATTGATAAAACTTGAAAGATCACCGTAAAATTTGCGGTGATCTTTTTTATTTTCGTTGAACTGAAAAAATGATTCCAAGATGAAGATCCTGATGGTTTGTTTGGGCAACATCTGCCGGTCGCCGTTGGCGGAGGGAATACTTCGCAAAAAAGCGTTGGAAAGAAACGTTGATCTCACAGTTGATTCGTGCGGAACATCGTCTTATCATATTGACTCACCTCCGGATCCCAGATCAGCGGGAAATGCAAAAATCAACGGTTTGGATATCACTTCCCTTCGCGCCAGACAATTCAGAAAAGAAGATTTTGGAAATTTCGATCGAATTTATGTGATGGATCAATCAAATTTCAACGACATCACCTACCTGGCCGAAAATGACGAGCAATTGAAAAAGGTAAAACTCATTCTGAACGAGCTGGAACCCGACAGCAATAAAGCCGTTCCCGATCCTTACTTCGGCGGAGAAGATGGTTTTCAGACGGTTTACGATCTGCTCGATAAAGCCTGCGATAAAATCCTTGACGACCTTGAGCGGTAAAAGCACCTTGTTTCTGATCCCCTCTTCTCTGAACGCCGAATATTCCGGTGATCAGGTAGCCATCAATGCCATTCCTGAAATTTCGCATCTTCGGCATTTTGCGGTTGAAAATATTCGTCATGCCCGACGCTACTTACGACAGCTTCTCCCCGATCTGATCATCGATGAATGCACTTTTTATGAAATGGGAAAACACGCCGGGCCGGAAGAACTGGAACATGCGCTGCAGGTTTTAAAATCAGGATCGGATATCGGCGTGATTTCTGAAGCCGGATTGCCGGGTGTTGCCGATCCGGGAAACAACATCGTAGCAGGAGCCCATCAGCAAGGATTTCGTGTGAAGCCGATCATCGGTCCCGGTTCTGTGTTTCTGGCCCTCATGGCCAGTGGTTTCAACGGGCAGGAATTTACCTTTCACGGATACCTCCCCCGCGAGAATCAGGATCGCAGCAAGAAATTGAAAGACCTCGAGCAAACACTCAACCGCACGGGTTACACCCAGATTTTTATGGAAACACCCTACCGGAATGAGCAGTTGCTAGCTGATATTTTGAAATCCTGCTTACCGTCCACCGGTTTGTGCATCGCCTGTGCCATCACTACGCCAGATGAATACATACGGTCTATGACGGTGGCTCAATGGAAAAAAGAGAAAACTGATTTACACAAGAAGCCGGCTATTTTTCTGATCGGCAGGATGTAATTACCACTTTGGACAAGCCACCATTTTGCCGTCGTCGAGCTTGGCATCTTTCACTTTCCGGCTTTTGCAATGTCTGCTTTTGAAAATGGTGTATTTCAGTCCCACGTATAAATCCACTCCATATACATCCGGGTTGAGCAACCACGGACCGAGTCGATCGGTGCCAATGAATATATTGTTGAAACGCAATGCCAAACCAACTCTCGGATAGCGATATTGATACAAAGAAACCGGCACCGCTACTTCAAAACGGCGCAGCTCGTATCGCGGAGTAATATTTATGACGCTGGCGCGCTGAACTCCCAGATTCCCTTTTTTCGGCACCCCCTGAACCCAGGTAGCCGAGGTATAAAAATTTCGCCCAATGTTCCAGTCGAATTGCAAACTTAAAGCGGTGGGCAACGACATCCTGAACGACCCATCTTCGGTGATGTGCGCTCCTATGTCCGCATTCAGTAGCGAATCCAGTTCTTCCATCGAAGAAGGGAGATCATCGTTATAATTGGCAGCATCAATGGCCAGTCCATCCACGTTGTAAAACTCTACCTCGCGATCAAATTTCAAACTCCCCAGATCGAGCAGAGAAATTCCAATTTTATACCGGTATTCCGGCGCCTCGCAGTTCGATTGTTTTGAAAAAGCTTTATAATCAGAAACGTCTTCTTTCATCCGCTTATAGCTGAGGCCGATATTGAAGCCCCACCCTCTTCCGCTGTTCCAGGCGGGCATAGCATAGCCTACCTGTGCATCGAGATTATCCAGATCAAAATATGCAGAATCGCCGACCTGAAAATTCAGTTCATTTACCTGCATTCCTCCACCTGCAATTCCAAATAATCGACGGGGAGTAACGGCTGCGCTCAGCATATTTTTGCCAGACTGCGCGATTACACCACCAAGGGATATCCCTGCCTCAACCCAGGCCATTCCATTGGCACGAACATTCTTTTCCCGATGGAAAACATCCTGCTGCGGAGTGTAGTCTAAACCCTCAAAAATAAAATTGCTCAGTTCCGGGGTCACACCCCGAACATCAACAACAGAACGTGCGGCAGTGTGGATGCCCACCGCAAATCGACCAAACACCGCGGTAAACGAAGGACCCTGAATCCGAACATCGGCATATCCGTGTTTCTTCCATCCCTTAGAATTCTGCAACGGCATTGGAGCATCTTCAAATTGCGAACTTCCGCGGGTGAGTTTCACGTCCTTTTTCGAAAAAAACAACAGGTCGTTATCGATAAAAAAACCGGCTCCTGCAATGTGTATGTCCCGGTACGCGCGGCTATCAGCAATACTCGCCGGATTCATAAACAAACTCTGGGTCGGAGAATAATTGCCGGATGCGATTCCGAATTGCTCCTGAGCAAAAACGGGGAAAATCAATAAAACATTCAGCAGAACAAGGAAATATATTTTCATAGGTTCAGATTGAAAACTGAACCACTGTACGACCCCACCTATTAAAAGGTTCAGGAGAGCGAATCTACCGGTAATGGAAGCACTTCAACTTTGTACCAAACCGGCGTATACGGCGGAACGATACCGGTGCTTGATCCGTTTTCTCCAAAGCCAAATTCTGATGAAAAAACCACAGAACGTATTTCACCGGGAGTTGCACCAATCAGTCCGTATTCCATTCCGCGCAATACCTGACCTTCGGTTCCTAATTTAAAAACCAGCGGAGGTGAAGTCGAATCTGCCTGATCAAAAGAATTTCCGTTCAGGAAATGACCGCTGTACCGAATGGTTATTTCATCTCCATAATTCAACGCTTTACCCATACCGCTTTTTTCAAGGCGATACAACACTTCGGGATGAACAATGGAAGGGGTAAACCCATTGTTTTTAGAAAATTCACGGACTCGCCCCCTTTCCTGATCTGCCCGCTCTACGCGCCACGCATTGTAGACCGCTTCAAATTCTTCGGTGGTATAACACGCCTTCCACGATAAGTGAATAATGACGGCCGAGTCGGGCGCGGCCAATCCTTCATGAATAAAAACCGCACTATCGCCTACCCGTAGATGATTGAGATAGTTCTCCATTTTTAGCAACCGATCATCGCCAGAAGTCAACCAGTTGGGCAAATTATCTTTGGGTTTTGGAAAGATCTCTGATTGCAGAACAGAATCCGAAATATTCAGATAGATTTCATAGACATCGCAATTTTCGGGCTCTTCCTGATCGTAATCAAACGCCAGCAATTGCAGATAAAGGTTGTGACCAACTTTTTCGTAATCGGGATATTTATCGGTGCAGCCGACTGCCAGGGAGCAGCAAATCAGGCAGACCAGCCATCTCATTGAACCTTTATGATTTCAATTTCATAAATGATCGGTGAATTCGAAGGAATTTTCTGTTGATCACCGGTCAATCCATGCGCCAGGTGACTCGGCAAAATGAAATACCCGCTGTCTCCTTCACACATATATTTAACCGCTTCGTGAAGACCGGATTCAACATCATCATGGTCGACAGTAAATGAGCGCGGCTCATCTTTTTGAGAGGAATAACAAACCTTGCCATCCAGCAGAGACACTTTGTAGTTCAGCCATACGCGCTGTTCGCTTTCAATGCTGTCGCATGGTTCAGGCTGAGCCGAATAAACAAGGTAGCGCAATCCGGTGCCGGATGTCTGAAGTTCAAGATCCTGTTTTTTTATGAATTCATCAATTTCGGCATCCTCTCGCTGGGCGGCATAACGACTGCTTTCCATCAGCATCTCTCTCATTTCTTCATTGCTCATTCCCTGGGTGGGATGCTGGCGTTTTTCGCGGCAACCTCCGGCCAGCATCAGCAGGCAAATGAAAAGCAACAGGTTATTTCGTAGCATGAAGTTTCTCTTTGTATTGCGGCAACACACCGATAAAACGCTCTACCGTTTGCTGTAGTGTCTCTTTGGATGAACCACCGGCAGCGTTACAATGACCTCCTCCGTTGAACCAGGATGCAGACAGTTCATTTACCGGAAAATCACCGATGGAGCGGAATGAAATTTTAATCAGGTTGTAATCCTCTTTAAAAAACGCAGCCATCACAACGCCTTTAA
>CALDPJ010000432.1 GCA_937911795.1 uncultured Flavobacteriales bacterium
CATGCGCGTACACAGTGTAGCCGAGTATGAAGATCACGTTGATGGTGCGGATTACTCTTATACCGAAACAAGGGTAGATTGGTATGTACCGGGATATGATCATGTAGTCGCCAGTGTTCTCATGGTGGAAGGAGATCTCATTTTTTTTCCGATTACCAGAGTTCTTTTTCTCAGAGATTCTTTAGATGTTGTACCCGAAGTTGAATTAATTGTACAAGGTTCAATAAATGATATTTGTGAGAATGAATGTGCTAATTTTCAAAATCTGACGGATACTACGATTTTTGAAGATTATCATGAACTTTCATGGCAGTGGACTTTTCCAGGTGGAAGCCCTGAAACATCAAATGAAATGCCTCCCCCTGAAGTGTGTTATGACTCTGCAGGTGTTTATATGGCAATCCTTGAACTCGAAGTAAGTGGTCAGCTATTTCAAACCTGGATCGAAGAAGGCGTAACAGTTGTAGAGGGATGCGGCCCCGTGGCAGATTTCAATTACACCCCAATCGTTTGCCTCGGCCAGTGCTACAGTTTCGAAAATACCAGCCAGAATGCCACCAGCTATTTCTGGACGTTTGAAGGTTCTGCCAATGGTACTTCCGAAGAATTCAGCCCGGAAGAAATCTGCTACCTCGATCAAACCGGCACATTCAACGTTACGCTCACGGTAATGAACGAGAACGGTTCGAGTACCAGCATGACCCAGCAAATAACCGTGGTAAATCCTCCGAATATAAATGCCGGATTTGATCATTCCATTACGCAAGGAACCAGTACTGTGCTTTCGGCAACGGCCGGAAACGGAACCGGTCAGTTTATCTGGCAACCGTACGAAGATGTAACCTGCTTTTCCTGCTCTTCAACCAATACGATTCCGTTGAATGAGACCACCACTTTTGTAGTTTATTACGAGCAATCGGGAGGATGTCAGACCTCAGATACTATAACGGTTTTTGTTGAAGAATCGTTTGCTTTTGGTATTCCGAATTCGTTTTCACCCAATGGAGATGGTGTGAACGATGAACTCCGGGTTCGTGGCAGCAACATCACCAAAATGAATCTGATGGTGTACAACCGTTACGGGGAGGAAGTTTTCCAAACAAACGATCAACGGGTAGGATGGGACGGCACCAAGGGCGGCCGGAAATTAAATGCCGGAGTCTTTGGGTATTTTCTTGAAGTACATCAGAGCGATGGTGCCCGTCATGTTATGAAAGGCGACGTGAGTTTGGTGCGGTAAGCGCTGTTGGCAGCCGACATAAGAAATTGAAATTTCAGGCTGATTTTTTATCTGCTTCTATTCACTGATTTCCTCTGATTCGTTCCCGGCAATCTGTTGTGTAGATCTTGCTTATTGGGTTTCAGAAACGGAGTATGGCCCGGCTCGTTTCGTCTTTAAAAAAGACCTATGGCAGTTCGGTTTCATTGGGTGAAAATCATTAACTTAGATAGAACACCAATTTAACACAGCTATGAAATCGCATTTTACCATAGGCATCCTTTTAATTTTTTTTACCGGTTGCACAGTTGTTGTACCGGAAGTAGACGAAACTCCTCCGGTAATCCGCTTCGAAATATCCGGTGAAGACGTAGAGAGAACTTTCGTTACCGAAGATGATTTTTCTGAACAACTGAATCTGGTAAACGACGCCACCTATCGTTTTGAATTCACAGCGTCCGACCAGGGTGGTATGCAGCTAATCCGCTGGCAATTGCCGGAAAATGCTACCGTTGAGTTTCAAACTGAAATCCCGGAGGAGTGGACGGTTCACGAAACCAGTCCCTTGAGTCGACTGATCGAATGGACCGGTGATGAGAGTGCACCGATAACAGGGTCAGTACTTATAGGGCGATTTACCATTCACGCGGATAACACTTCGTTCGATATGCAGTTTCAGGCGCGCGACTTTGGCGGCCGCGATGGTGCAGCTAATACTACTACCCGCACGCTGAATGTGTTCAGTGAAGTACCTGAAGACTGAAAATTCAGATTTTAGAATGTTATTAGCTTTCAGAAAATCGAATTTCCTGTCTTTATCGGATAAGCCATACCGTGTTCTGTAATTTCTGATTGTGTTAAAAATTTCCTATCTTTAATAGGAAACATAAAAAACGCACAGTTATGATTGAATGGATAATAATTTTCCTCGTACTTGCAGTAATCTTTGCAGTTCTTGGATTCAGTGGTTTGGCAAGAGGTTTTGCCGCTATTGCTAAAATCTTATTTTATATACTACTTGTAGTTTTTGTAATTGCATTAATTATGCACTTACTAGGGTAGCAATCCTGTAAGAAAGCCTGCCGGCAACATCCATCTGAATCGATGATACGTTCAGACTTACTCGTCTGAACAAACAGTCTGTACCTTTTTTACTCTTTCTACTTTCTCTACTTTAATCAGAACCGCATGGTCTTTTGGTTCAATTTCATGCCCGTACCGGCGCGCAAAAATCCACGTAAATTCTGCGCCGAAAAACAGAATTAAACTCGAGTAGGAGACCCACAGCAGGATGAGTACCAGAGATCCTGCAGCTCCATAGGTAGAACCCGGATCGGCCTCGCCGAAATACAGCCCGAGTAACTCTTTACCGATCGTAAACAGAACGGCCGTTATAAATGCGCCGCCCCAAACGGATTTCCACCAGATTTTGGCGTCCGGAAGGTATTTGAAAATCAAAGCAAACAACAGTGTAATTACTCCAAGCGACAAGGCCAGGTTGAGGATGTATGCGACGATCAGCATAAAGTCCGGCAGCGTTTGGCTGATGAAATCCTGCAAAACCGCCAGTGCGGCCGAAATCACGAAGAAAATAAGCAGCAAAAATCCGACGATCAATACAAACGCAAAACTAATAACCCGATCGAGCAGCATGCGCACAAATCCCGATTTGGGATCTTGTTTTATTTGCCATATTTCGTTTAGTGAAATTTGTAAGTGAAAAAATACTCCGGTCGCACCAAACACCAATACGCCAAGTCCCAATAAGGTAGCAATTGTGCTATCACCGGAATTCCCGGTATTCTCCAGAATGGATTGAACGGTTTTCGCAGCCTCCGCGCCAATTGCAGATTCGATTTGACCCATAACTCTTCCGGTTACAATTTCTGCTCCCCAGAAAAAACCCACTGTATTGATGATCACTACCAACAAACCAGGAAGCGATAGCAGCGCGTAGTAGGCTACAACTGCCGCCAGCCGGAATGGATCATCCTTGATCCAGTGCTTACCTGTGTCCAACAGGAGAGAAGGAATATGCTTTATCGAAAATGTATCGTATTGTTTTTGCGCGCTCATAATTGGTCTGTTTCTGTAGCTGTTTCTATTAAAGATACAGCATAACCGGAAATAATACCAAACCGGATCGCTGCAAATTTGTTCATCTGTGACAGTTTGGTCTTTCAATTCATCTGACGTGAAAAGTTTAGATTTATAGACTTATGGAACCGCCGATTCACGAAATATACATCGTTCCCAAAATGGATCATCCTGCCCGGCTCTCGGATATATCGGCCGGAATGTTTGAGATGTTGCCGTCTCGCAAGTCCATGAAAAAAGCCATTGATAAAGGACTTGTGCGGGTGAATGATCGGGTGGCCGCCACGGGTGATTGGATCAAAGGCGGTGAAAAGATAACCTTACTACAGCATCCAATCATTTCCCGGCCCAATGTTGATCATGTGTTGGAGGTTCTTTTTGAAGATGATTTCCTGGCGGTCGTTCACAAACCAGCGGGAATAGAAGTGAGTGGAAATCACCGGCGCATACTGGAAAATGCACTTCCGCAAAACCTTCGTCCCTCACAAGAATCGGATGCGTTGAGATATCCCCAGGCCATTCACCGGCTCGATTATCCCACGAGCGGCGCATTGCTGATCGGAAAAACCCGGGGCATCGTGGCGGCATTGAACCATCTTTTCGCCGATCGAAAAATAGTAAAGCACTACTTCGCAGTGACGATTGGCGACATAGCGGAACAGGGCGAAATTGAATTTCCGGTAGATGGAAAAACAGCGCACAGTTCGTATAGAAAGTTGCAGGAAGTCGCTTCACCGCGTTTCGGAAAGTTAAATCTGGTGAAGCTCGAAGCGCATACGGGCCGACGGCATCAGTTGCGGAAACATTTGGCAGCTTTGGGATCTCCGATCCTGGGTGATCACCAGTACGGAACAGAAGGTTTAAAACTATCCGGAAAGGGTTTGTACCTGCACGCGCAATCCTTGCAGTTCCGGCATCCGGTCACCGAAGAAATGATGGTCGTCGAAGCTCCGGTTCCGAAGAAATACAGGAAATTGTTTCCGGCGGGATTTTAGCCCTTTGTGCCTGATTTCAGTTAAATAACTAAATTGGGACACGCTATCCACATACACCTATGGCCAACCCTCCGCACCAATTGGATCATCTCCTTCAAAAAATGAATGAACTCGTACAGAAGCATCATTCATTTTCTGAAGAAATCGAACAACTCAGAAAACAAATACAGTCCTTACAGCAGGCTGAAGAACCAAAAGATGAAGCAGTGGTGCCGGAGGAAATTCCGGAACCGGTTTTTGTTGAGGAAGCAATTAACCCACCACCAATTCCCGTAGAAACGCCCATTGCGACTACAGTGAATGCTCCGCCAAGCATCAAATCAGATCTCGAGAAGTTCATCGGAGAAAACCTGATCAATAAAATCGGAATAGCCATTACCATCCTAGGTGTGGCCATAGGAACAAAATATTCGATAGAGCATGATCTGATTAGTCCTGTGACGCGTATCTTATTGGGATATGTTGTAGGTTTTGCATTATTGGGAATCGGTTTCCGGCTGAAGAAAAAATACAGCAGCTACAGCGCCGTGCTGGTTAGTGGTTCCATTGCTATCATGT
>CALDPJ010000433.1 GCA_937911795.1 uncultured Flavobacteriales bacterium
GAGCGGCTCGGGTGTATCAGTGCGGCAACAGCCACCGAGCCCGAAGCGAAAGAACATCCCATGACAGGATCATGTGGAGAAGAATTTTGAAAGATGGCCGGTAGATGGGCCGGGATATGTGGATGAAGATGGATTTGAGGAGGAGATTGATTTCATTCGTTATTTCGTAGCTCGGCGACTGGTTGAAATGGATCGCCGAATGGAGGATATTCCTAATAACTAAGACTACAACGAAACTTCTTCATCACGCATCATGCAGCACGTAGTTGCTTAGACATCGCTGTTTTGCTTAAAGAAATAGATACCCTCGTCTTTCGTATCTTTGACTCAATCAATAAATATGATACCAATCATTCTGCGATGAAAAAACTATTGGACGTAAGCGATAGCAAGGTGACTTTTTTACTGGAAGTTCTGAAGAACTTTAACTTCGTCAAAAAAGTAACTCCATTAACCGATGCAAAAGCTGAATTGATGCAGGAAATTCGCGATGCAGTGGAGGAATTAAAACTTATAAAAACGGGGAAAAAAGAAGCCCGTAGCGCTGAAGATTTTCTTCAGGAACTTTAGAAATAAAAACTTCAGGCTGCTATTGGAATCTGTTCAGGGTTGAGCCTATTCGTCTCAATTGCACCAACCCGGTCTCTCAAGCGTCCAATTGTGCGATCTCACCAAAATGGCCTCCGGCATGTTTCTTTCAACTCCAATTATTGCATTTCACTCTACCGCGCTGCACTGCTGCTTACACGACCTTCGGCCTTTGAGCAGGAGGGTTGCCAGACATTTCTAAAACTCCCGCCACCTGGTTTATAGAGTGCTTCATTAATCAGAAATAGGGCTTGTTCAGAAATTGATAACGAAACCAGTTTTCAAAGGCGGGATCTAAAAATTCGTATTCTTTTCCAGTTTGGTGAATAATATCGGCATTGATCAATATCTGTCTGTTTTTGCTCACATTTCGGGGAGTTCCGAGTTTAAAACCATTCATAACTGCAGCACTGGTCAATTTTGTTTCTCCCGAGGCGATGGCCTTTAGAAGGTGGACTTGTGTGGTGCTCAGGTTTTCTATTTCCATTTGAAAGAGTGGGGAGTTCGCTTGAGTGAGTTCCATAAACGCACTTTCCAAAGTTTCGCGATTAACCTTTTTTGCGGTTTTTTGCCAGGTGTAGTGAGCCAGTTGTTGTACATACCACGAGTGGCAATTCATGACATCTACGAGTTGTTCAGCTAAATTGTCGTCAATTGATTTTCCGGTTTTTGTGAATCTATCTTTAAGGAATTCAATCCAATCTGCTTTCGATATTTTTGGTAGTAACATCACATCACCAAAGCGATAAAAGGGCTTGGATGAATTGTTGAATATATCGTTCATCATGTGTCTTTTACTTCCGTAAAGGCAATAACAGACATGCTTTTGACGCTGCCATACAGCCCGCATTTTTTTCTCCAGTT
Organism: uncultured Flavobacteriales bacterium; assembly: GCA_937911795.1. GTDB lineage: Bacteria > Bacteroidota > Bacteroidia > Flavobacteriales_D > SKUL01 > SKUL01. The sequence goes on from CALDPJ010000433.1 coordinate 1,453, forward strand.
GTTCAAAAGCCGGAAATGAAGCAAGGTTTTGAAATTCATCCAGGCAAATGATGAAACGAACGCCTTTATCCCGGGCGATTTTTTCTGGTAAATCGAGTATTTCGTCTTTGTGTTTTTTAATCTCATTCCAATCGAAGCCAACTGAAAAATCATTGGAAGGATCCACACCGACGCTTAGTTTCGGAATCAATTGTTTAAAGAAGTTTTTTCCGCTGGCTAACCACTCTTCCCATTTTTCTGAAGACGCTTTGATCACTTCGCGCGAGAAAACTTCAAGGAATTCCTCTTCGCAGGAAACGCTGAAAAGATCGATAATACAGGTTTTAGACGAGGTGTCTTTCGCGCGGATGTCACTAATTACTTTTTCTACCAGGCTCGACTTACCCCACCTTCTTGGTGAAATGATACAAGTATTGATTCCATGTGTTAAGTTGTCGGTAAGCTTAACCGATTCGTTTTCACGATTTGTAAAAGCTTCACTGCTTACTGTTACACCGTATTTGAATGGAGAGGATTTCATAAATTTGAATTATACCAACTGGTATTATACCTAAAGGTATAAAAAAGTATCAACTATTTCAATCGTCCATCAAAGCATTCCTCATTTTCTGTGAGTAGGGAGAAAACCGAGACAAGGATTTAATAATCTATATGTTCACTTATGCCCAAGTTTCGATCGTCCGCTACGCCTTCATTCATAATGCCTCCGACCTGATTCTTTCAACTCTTTCTTTAATGCATACTTCAAGGCTCCAACCCAACCTCCTCATCACCCTCCTCATACAGCACATAATTGATGAAAAACTGAAACATCTCGTCGGTGGTTTTCATGTCGTCGCCTTCGGCAGGTGGTACGATATCTTTTGGCGGAATAAACGGCTGGTGAGGGTTATTGACTGTATTGTCAAAAGTGGCGATGGCCGTGATTTCACTTCCTTTCGGGATTTTGAGCATTTTCTCAAACGTGTAGAAATACTGCCATCGGAAATCCCAACGCGGAATTTTCACGAGCGGAATGGTATCTCCTGAAGGTGGTACGGCAAAAGCGATAAATTCCCTTCCGAGCAGGTGCATGTGTGGATTCACCGTAAGCAACGAGAGATCTTCCTTCACGTGGTAAGTCGTGCGAAAGGTCACCACAGAATCAGCAGGAATAATGAGTTCGGGAACAACCGGTGTTTCTCCGAGCGTTCCCATTTGAATTTCGCGCATGGGCCTGTTGGGTGGTGTTGCAGAGAAATACAAATTGAAGCGAGACAAATCGAATGTGTCGATAGCGCTCGGTCCGTAATGCATGGTTTTGATCAGAAAAACACCTTTTTTGGAAATGTGATATCCACCGATTCCTTCGGGGTAACCGGTGACTTCAACGCCGGGTAAATAATTCACTACCGAAGGCGTGAGTGGAGGGTAGGTGCCGTCGTCATTGGCCAGTTGCATGTGCTCGTACGACGAAAAAGTGTCGGTTGTATCGGGATCAATAATGGTCGCACCGGCACGGTGATCGCTCTTCTTTCCGGCGGCGTAGTTGATCAGGTTCCCATTCATGTGGTGGAGCAATTCACGGTTACCGGGCACAAATTCAATCGCCTGCAGAAAAGTATCCTGTTCCAGTTCAAACGGCACTTTTACATAACGGAAGTGATCGGTGTTGTTGCCCGCGATAAACATCGTGTCCTGCATGTACACCACAGCGTCGGGTTCGCCGAGTGGTTTTTGAGCCGTGAAATCCGGAAGCTCCGGTCGTAAAGATGGATTTCCTTCTGCAGCGCCTTGTTCCACCCATCTTTTGATCAATGCTTTTTGTTTCCCGGTGAGTTTGCGTTCGTTCAGAAAAGATCGGTACGATGGATCGGCAGGCCACGGGGGCATAAAACCGCTTTGGGTTACTTCCACCAACATTTTTGTCCGTTTCTTGAAATCTTCGAATTTCAACAATGGAAAAGGACCGGCTTCTCCCGGCTGGTGACACGGCGCACAGTTTTCAAAAACGATAGGAGCGATGTGTTCGTTGAAAGTGACCTGCAGCGAATCGGGTAGAAGTTCTGGAGTGTTTTCGGAATCGTCCGGCGAACTGCATCCGAAGAAAAATCCCAACAGGAAAACGCATAAAACGGCTACTCGATAAAACATCCTACGGCTTTTGTTTTTTTCGGATCAACGGGTTGCCGCGATTGATGGGCGACAATCGCATCGTGCAAATAATCCTGTTGAACTTTCAGTTTTTTCTGTCCAAGGCTGATGGCCCAGTCGTCGATAGCGCCCTGGTAGATGATTTTTTCTCCTTCCGTAAAAAACACTTCCGGCGTGATGGTTGCACCCAGCGCGTTGACGAGTTTGAATTCCGGATCGAGCAGCACCGGCAAATCGAGTTCATATTTCCGCAGAAAATGCTTGATTTCGAGCTTAGGATAATACGTTCCGCCAACAACGCCCACAAATCGCAGTGAATCTGACTCGTGTTGTTCGATGAGTTCCTTGATTTTCACGGAATAGTTGCGGCACAGTGGACATTCCGGAGATAGAAAAACAAAAACAGTTGGATCATCTGCAAATGCAGCAAGGTCAATAATGGTGTCATTGATAGATTCTAATTGAAGCGTACTCCAGCCGTTGTTCTGACAACCTGGAAACACCAACAACGAAAGAAAAAGTATGAGAATGCTGCAAATCTTCATCGGGGGCAAAGATAAAGAATGTGGCAGATGGCGATTGGTACTATAAAATTTTGTATAATTGACATACCAACTATCTTACAGCCAATAATCTTACTATGAAATCCCCGCGAATCTACTTCTCCTTTTTTATCATTGTTTGCCTACTTCAATATGTACCACTTCATGCACAACAGCAATTGCTTAATGGTGGGTTTGAGGAAACATTTCTGGATTTTAGTGTTTACGAAGATGGCTATGAGGTTCCAATGCATTGGAGATTCGGTTATTATCCAATGCATGATGGATCGTGTCCATATATGGGTACAATGACCACTGATAGTCATTCGGGAGAATGGGCACTAGCACTGGAAACCTGGAATTGTACTCCATCACATATGAAAGGATCCATAAGGTATTCAGCGGGTATTCCCGAAATGTTTGCTCCCATTATTAATGACCGCCCCGACCAGCTTTCATTTTACTATAAATTCAGTACAGTTGGTGGGGATAGTGCTACCTTCAATTCCCTGCTGTTCAATTTTCCGGACAGCGTTTCTCCAGGTGAGCCCGGTTGGTTTGAAGCCATTGATACAGTAGCATATATTAAGGAATTTATTCCGGATCCTGTTGATCAGTATACACAGAGAATTTCCAATTTCGAATATTTATCAGATGATGTCCCGGAGTATATACTTCTTTCCTTTTCATCAAATAATCGGGAATATTATTC
>CALDPJ010000434.1 GCA_937911795.1 uncultured Flavobacteriales bacterium
AGTAGTTGAGTAACCCTGATTTTTACTTTATATTTGCAACCCTTTTTAAGACCAAGAAATAATATGAAGAGTATTTTCCTTTCATTTCTCCCATTAGTCTATGCTTCTTTAGCAATAGCCCAGGGCCCTTGTACAGGAGCAATTGCCGGTTCAGATTGTAGCCAGGCAAATGTTATCACTACAGCAGTTCCATTTTTGACCATTACTCCTGATTCACGTTCAGGGGCGATGGGAGATGCGGGAGCAGGAATTTCTCCGGACGCCAATGCTCAGTTCTGGAATGCGTCAAAACTTGCCTTTGCAGAAAATGAAATGGAGGTTTCACTTTCCTACAGTCCGTGGTTGCGCAATCTGGTGAACGATATGCACCTGGCCTATTTATCGGGATATTACAAACTCAACCGACGTTCAGCAGTAGGAGCATCGCTGCGTTATTTTAATCTGGGCAGCATCACCTTTACCAATGAAAATGCCGATGTAATTCGGGAACACACACCCAACGAATTTGCTTTTGACCTTTCCTATTCGCTCCAATTATCTGATCATTTTTCCGGTGGTATTACCGCACGGTATGTTAATTCGAATCTTACGGGAGGTACATCTGTAGGCGGTGCCGACTCTCGCGCCGGCCAGGCCTTTGCAGTGGATGTTTCGGTGTTCTACCAGAACAACGAGCTCGAAATTGCCGAGATGGACGCAGCGTTTGGACTGGGAGCAATCGTCAGCAACATCGGAAACAAAATGGCCTACACCAATACTGCTGATCGTGATTTTATCCCGATCAATCTGCGGTTGGGGCCTTCCCTTCAATTGGATATCGATAAATTCAATCAATTGACATTTGCCGTTGATTTTAATAAATTACTGGTACCGTCTCCTCCGTTATACAACAATGACGCTGAAATTGCCGCAGGAAAAGATCCGGATGTGGGTGTGGCGACTGGTATTTTTCAATCATTTTACGATGCTCCCGGTGATCCGATTTATGAAAATCAAGTACCCGTCCTGAATTCAGATGGAACCTATCAGATCGAGTCGGGGTCGGCATTTCGTGAAGAATTGCGTGAAATCACCATCGGTGGAGGTGTGGAGTATATGTACGCCCAACAGTTTGCAGTTCGTGCGGGTTATTTTCACGAGCACGCCACAAAAGGAAATCGCAAGTTCCTGACCTTCGGAGTGGGTGTGTCTTATTCTGTTTTTACGATTGATTTCAGCTATATCGCTGCATTGAACCGGGTGAATCCATTGGCCAATACTTTGCGTTTCAGCCTTCGCCTGCGGTTTGAAGATTTAAAAAATAATCCATCAGGAGAAGGAGCCAATTAAATCATGAAAATCAGGGTTGGTTTGGGCTACGACGTGCACGCGCTGCGCGAAAATCATCCTTTCTGGATCGGTGGAGTGCGTGTTGAGCATCATAAAGGAGCCTTTGGTCATTCGGATGCCGATGTATTATTACACGCTATTTGTGACGCCATTCTCGGCGCTTTAAACCTGCGGGATATCGGGCATCACTTTCCCGATACAGCGGAAGAATTTGCCGGCATCGACAGTAAAATTTTACTCGAAAAGGTGGTCGCTTTAATGCAGGAACGCAATTTTAAAATCGGAAATGTCGATTCTACGGTTTGCCTCGAAAGACCAAAAGTAAACCCTTACATTCCTGAAATGCAAAAGGTGATTGCCGGGATTTGTGGTGTGGACCCTGATGACATCAGCATCAAAGCTACCACCAGCGAAAAAATGGGGTATGTAGGACGCGAAGAAGGAGTGTTCGCGCAGGCGGTAGTGCTGTTGCAGTCTGAGGATTAGTCCTGATGATTTAACGAACAGCTTTTATTCTCTACGAGCGATCTTCAAACGAGTGCGTTTGCTCATCTTCGTAATAGAAAATCCGGATGTTGGCAGTGTCTCTCAGAAAATCAATATTTCCGATTTCAATGCGGTTGATGTTCAATCCGGTTCGTTGCGTCAAGTCCGTCACCAGGTCGTCGTATCGCTCGGGAACGATCAGATCAATCCGCTCATAAACAATCTTTTTGGTGGTTTCGTGCTTCAGCAGGAAAACCTTTTCCAGCGCATAAGCGGCCAGGACGATGGCGAAATTCGTAAGTACCAGTTCAGTGTGACTTACTTTTTTGTTGGCCAGAGCATTGATTACCGAAACTCCAATAATCAGAAACAGATAAGTCATTTCCTTAATAGGAATCGGATCGGTTCGGTAGCGAATGATTCCGAAAATGGCAAACAATCCGAGTGCAAATCCAAGCTCCAACCGAACATTTTCCAGCAGTGAACACAAAAAGAAAATCGTGATGCTGATCAGGATGTAGGTGAAAAGGTAATCCTTGCGTCGCGCAATCGGGTAATATATAAACCGCACGATGATCAGGACGATCAGGATGTTAAAAGCAAACCGAATAAACATTTTCAGCAGGTCTTCCAATTCAAGCACCGGAATCTCCATAAACTGAAGTGTTCCGCTTTTTGTCCGCGAAAACCATTCAACCGTTGTAAATATCGGTGAAGCATCCAGGTTTTGGAAAAAGGTAATCAGATCAAGCAACCAGCCCATTTGTTATTTTTTTAAGAGTAAGAATTTTCGTTTTAAAGCGATTGCTTTTTAGGTTTTTGTTCAATAAGGCCGACCCGATGCAGTATTTGCTGATTCTAGTGTCCCTGATCCTTAGTTTTTTGGCCATTTCGGCAAACGGACTATTTCGGTTGATCCGCTCCTGCTTCAATTCGGCAATTATCACATTTGGTAATTCCAGTTGCTGATCTCCCAATTCGAACTTTAGATTGTAGTCAATGGTCAACCGTTCCTTCAGTTCCTGGTTTACCAGAGTAATCCGGTGAAAACTATTCCATATTTTCGGTACCAATTCGCTTTGCACATGGGTAATTCCGGTGACATAGCCTGCCTGTTTTTCCGTAAGTTGATCCCTGAAATCGTCTACCTTGATTCTTTTTTTGATGGTTTGGCCTTTGTTGTTCTTGAATTTAATCTCTAGAAAACAAAGGTCGCTGTCCAGATATTTCCGAAACCGGACTTTATTCCGGTTGAGCTTGCCGTTCTGATGTTGAAGATAGAAATCGCTGGCCTCGGTATCGTAGTAGAGCGTTTTATACCGGTTGTTCCGCACGTTTCCCACC